>JAFIEC010000324.1 GCA_020832725.1 Paracoccaceae bacterium
TGCTGGTGACCGACCCCTTCATGGAGGCGGTGCGCGAAGATGGGCCGTGGAGCCTCGTTTTAGGGGACAGGGTCTACCGCACGGTGCCGGCGCGCGACCTGTGGAACCGCATCATGCGCGCCACCTACGATTACGCCGAGCCGGGGGTGATCTTCATCGACCGGATCAATCAGGCCAACAACCTGCATTACGCCGAGACGATCGCTGCCACCAATCCCTGCGGAGAGCAGCCCCTGCCGCCATATGGGGCGTGCCTTCTGGGGTCGGTCAATCTGGCCCGGCTGGTGCGGGATCCTTTCGGTCCCGAGGCCGCCCTCGATACCGACGCGCTGGACCGGCTGGTGCGGGTGGCGGTCCGGATGATGGACAATGTCGTGGATGCCAGCCGCTTTCCGCTGGAGGATCAGGCCCGGGAGGCGCAGGCCAAGCGACGGATCGGGCTGGGCGTGACCGGGCTTGCCGATGCGCTGCTGATGACGGGGCTGCGCTATGGCTCTGATGCCGCCGTGGCGGCGACGCGGGAATGGATGCGCGCGGTGGCGCGTTCGGCCTATCTCGCCTCGGTGGATCTGGCGCGCGAAAAGGGCCCCTTTCCGCTGTTCGACGCCGAGGCGTTCCTGGCCTCGGGCACCATGCGCAAGATGGACGAGGACGTGCGCGCGGCGGTGCGTGCCCATGGCATCCGTAACGCCCTGCTTACATCAATCGCGCCCACGGGCACGATCAGCCTGCTTGCGGGCAATGTCTCTTCGGGGATCGAGCCGGTCTTTGCCTATGCCTATACCCGGAAGGTGTTGCAAAAGGACGGCTCGCGCACGGAGGAGGAGGTCGTGGACTACGCCGTCGCCCTGTGGCGCGACAGGTTCGGGGACGCGCCCCTGCCCGCGCATTTCGTCAACGCCCAGACACTCGCCCCCGAGGATCACGTGCGCATGCAGGCCGCGGCCCAGGAATGGGTGGACAGCTCCATTTCCAAGACGATCAACGTGCCCGCGGATATCTCGTTCGAGGCGTTCCGCGATGTCTATCTTCAGGCGTGGGATCTGGGCTGCAAGGGCTGCACCACCTATCGCCCCAACGAGGTGACGGGCTCTGTCCTGTCGGTTTCCGAGACGACCGAGGCGGTGCCTCAGGCCGACACCGGTGCCGATGTGGTCTATCTGTCCGAGCCGCTGGACAGGCCCGCCGCGCTGGAAGGGCAGACCTACAAGGTGAAATGGCCCATGTCGGAGCATGCGCTCTACATCACCATCAACGACATCGTCTCGGGCGGAAGGCGGAGGCCCTTCGAGATCTTCATCAACTCCAAGAACATGGAGCATTACGCCTGGATCGTGGCGCTGACGCGGATGGTCTCGGCGGTGTTCCGGCGGGGCGGTGACATCTCCTTTGTGGTCGAGGAGTTGAAGGCCGTATTCGACCCGCGCGGCGGTGCCTGGGTGGAGGGGCGCTACATCCCCTCGATCCTGGCCGCGATCGGTGGCGTGATCGAGGATCATCTGGTGCGTATAGGCTTCATCGAGGGGCCGGGGATGGGCCTGCCCGCCGACCCGCAGGCGCAGGTCGTGGCACTGGGCGCGGGCGGGCAGGCGGCCTGCTCGAATTGCGGCTCCTATGCGGTCCGCATGGTCGAGGGATGCGCGGTCTGCGCCGATTGCGGCTATTCCAAATGCGGCTGATGGTGGGCGCCGGGTCCTGTCGGGACAGCGGCATGGTTGAGGGGATGCGCATCTCCTGACGGCCACGCGACCTGATGCGGGGCGATCTCACTCCGGGCCAGACGCGGCACCACCGGGTGGACCACCTGCAGATCGCGTTGTCCGGCCGCCAGCCCATGCGGCGGCCGCACGGTCGCCCCTCCTCCTGTCGCAGCGTCGGGCCCGGATCGGCGGTCTCGAGGGTGCGCACGGCCGCCATGGCCCGGGGGCGGAGCCTGCGTCCCGCCTCTGTCAAGCGGGTGCCCCCCTGTCGGGAGTGGTCGAAGACGCGCGTGCCGCGATGTGCCTCAAGCCGCCGGATGGATTGGCTGAGCGGGGGCCTGCGCCATGTTCAGCTGTGCCGCTGTGCGCCCGAAATGAAGCTCTTCGGCGATGGCAAGGAAATGGCGAAAGTATCCGATATCCATATTATATCGATATGGGAATGCTGCATCTTGATATTTGCACCCGCCTGAAGTCGCGACTAATATAGGAGCCAAGCACAAGGAGGATCACATCATGGATGGATCGCGCACAGAGAAGAACGTTGGTAACGAGTCCGAGACATTGGTCGTCACCCGGGTCAGCCCCCATATCGGTGCCGAGGTGTCGAACATCGACCTGACCCGACCGCTGAGCGACGGACAGCTGAAACAGTTGCGCGCGGCCTTTGTGGACCATCAGGTGCTGTTCTTTCGCGACCAGAAGCTGACGTTCGATGACCACATCCGCCTTGGCGAGTATTTCGGCCCGCTGGGTCGGCATGTGGGCAAGTCCACCATTTCCAAGACCACCGAGAACCCGCTGGTACGCAAGTTCCATTACGACGAAACCTCGACCCGCATTTCGGGCGAGAACTTCCACTCCGACCAGTCCTGCGCCGAGATCCCGCCGCTGGGCTCCATACTCTACAACCACACCATTCCGCCCAATGGCGGCGGCGACACGATGTTCGCCAGCATGTACTCCGCCTACGACGCTTTGTCGGAGCGGATGAAGCGCTATCTGGAAGGATTGACCGCCACTCACGACGGAACCCGCGTGTTCGGGCCGGGCACGCCTGTCAGCGTGCATCCGGTCGTGATCACGCACCCGGAATCGGGCCGCAAGGCGCTGTATGTGAACACGGACTTCACGTCTCACATCAATGACCTGCCGCAGCTCGAAGCCCGCCGGCTGCTGGATTTCCTGATCGATCATTCGATCAAGCCGGAATGGACCTGCCGCTTTCGCTGGACCCCGCATTCCATCGCCATGTGGGACAACCGCTGCACCCAGCACAAGGCGGTCTGGGACTACTGGCCCGCGACACGCTCGGGCTATCGGGTCCAGGTCGAGGGCACGGCAGCGCCTGTGGCCTGATCGGGCTGGCGCTCCGCGGGCTTTCGCGGCACGGTTCATATGCCGCAACCGGGGAGCGCCATGACTCGTATCGCAATCATCTTCGACAGCGCCACCGGGCGCACCGAACGGCTGGCCCGCGCGCTGTCGGACGGGGCGGCAGAGGTGCCGGGGGCCGAAGTGACGTTGGCGCGGATTGCGCCGCTTGGTCCGGCAGCGGCACATGGCGATGACGTTCCAACGGCGACGGCCGCCCTTCTGGCCGGGGCCGATGGTATCGCGATCGGCACGCCCGTGCATCTGGGGGCGCCCTCGGCGGCGGTGATGGCCTTTCTCGCCGCGACCGGCCGTCTGTGGCTGGAGCAGGGTCTCGATGGCCGTGTCGGGACTGCCTTTGCCGGGGCCGGGTCGGGCGGAGGAAGCGAGACGGCGCTGTCCACGCTGTTCTCGGTCATGGCGGTGCACGGGATGATCATCGTGCCGGGCGCGCCCCGGTCGGTCGATGGTCCTGGCGGGGGAAGCCCGCTAGGTGCCATCGCGCTGGCCTCCAGCCCCGACACCGCTGCTGAGACCGAGCTTGCACGCGCCCGGGCTCAGGGCGCGCGCCTTGCGCGGGTGGCAGGGGCGCTCAGGGCGTTGCGGTGATCTCTCCGGCGCGCGGGCTCAGCAGCCGGGTTTCATGCGACACGACCAGCGCCGCCATGCGCGGAAGCAGGGCGCGCCATTCGGGCATGGCGATCAGCCGGTCGCGCCGTTCCGCACGGTCTGCCTCGTCAGCATAGGCCCACATCAGGACGACCTGCTCCATCGGTCCGAATTCGTGCACATAAAGGCCCAGCAGCCGGCCCTGCACAGGCTCCTGGATGGACAGGCCTTCGCTGCGATAGAGGTCCACGAATTCGGCGGTACGACCGCAAAGGGTGGTGTAGGTCCGCATCTCGACGATCATGCGCCCGTCTCCTGCCCGCCGTTCTTCTGTCGTTGCGCATCGAGTGCGGCAAGGATCTTCTCCGGAGTGACGGGCAGCGTCATGATCCGCGCCCCACAGGCATCGGCCACGGCATTGGCGATGGCGGGGGCCACGGGCAGCATCGCACCCTCGCCCATGCCCTTGGCGCCAAAGGGGCCGGGGCCGTGGCCCTGTTCCTGGGTGATGGCCTCGAAATGGCGCGGCACGTCCTCGGCCAGCGGCACCCGGTAGTGCAGCGCTTCGCCGTTGATCAGCCGGGTGCCGTCGTAATGCATTGTCTCGAAGAGCGCCTGACCCAGCCCCATCATCGCCGAGCCCTCGTCCTGGCCACGGCAGATCAGCTTGTTGATCGCGCGGCCCGCATCGCCCGACACCACCAGCCGGGTGACGTCCAGATGGCCGGTCTCGGGATCCACCTGCACCTCTGCCCCGGCCCAGCCGATTTCCCAGAAGACGCTGCGTGTCTCGAGGGGGGCGGCATGGTCGTTAGCCTGCTTGTGAAAGCCGTCGCCAGTGAACTCGAACCCGGTGCCGCCATAGCGGTGCATCACCATCGGGGCGAGGGGGTGGCTTTCGTTGCCATGGCGCACCGACCAGTTCTCCAGAACCAGATCGGCCGCGGGCACGCCCAGATGCTCCGAGGCCATCTGCAGCACCTGATCGCGCACCGATTCTGCTGCGCGTACCACTGCCTGCCCCATCACCGAGACCCCGGAAGAGGCATTGGTACCCTGATCGAAGGGCGTGTAGCGCGTATCGAGGGGCAGGTATTCCACCCGCTCGAACGGGGCTCCCATGATCTCGGCCACGACCTGGGCCATGGCGGTGCGCGAACCCTGGCCGATCTCGACGGTGCCGCACATCAGGTGGATGTCCCCGAAGGTGGAGACCTTTACCCGCGCCTGGGCCGGCTTGTTCACGCCGCCGCCGTCCTTGAAACCCACGGCAAGGCCGACCCCGCGGCCCGGAGTGCGGGGCCGGTGGTAACCCACGGCATCGGCCACGATATCGAGCCCCTCGCGCATGTCGCTGTCGACGCCGCTTTCGCCGGGCATGTAGGCCTCGTGCAGGTCGAGCATGTTCTTTTCGCGCATGGCCTTCGGGTCGAGGCCCAGTCGCCGGGCGATCATGTCCACCTGGGAATCGCTGGCCCAGGTCGCCTGGGTGCCGCCAAAGCCGCGGAACGGGCCTGCGGGGGCCGTGTTGGTCATGACGCACTGGCACAGCGAATCGACGTGCTTCCAGCGGTAGGGCCCGGCGACGCGGTAGCCCGCCTTTTCGGCGACCAGCGGGCTTGCGTCGGAATAGGCCCCCGAATCGAGCAGCACGAGGGACTGGCGCGCCACCAGCGTGCCGTCGGCCATCACCCCGGTCTTGAGCCGCAGGATGGCCGCATGCTGGGTGTTGGTGAGGAAGCCCTCCTCCATCGTCATGGCAAAGCGCACCGGACGGCCCGACATGCGCGACAGAAGAATGGCCAGCGGCTCTGTCTTGCAGTTGTTCTTGGAGCCGAAGCCCCCGCCCACATAGGGCACCCGCACGGAGATGCGGTTTTCCGGCACGCGGAAGATCCGGCACAGCTCCTTGCGGAGGGGAAAGGGGTTCTGGTTGGAGCTGACCACCTCGATCGCGCCATCCTCCTGCCAGTGAGCAAGGCAGACGAACGGCTCCAGGTGCAGGTGGTGCATCCGCGAAAAGCGGAACTCGTCCTCGAATATGTGGTCGCATTCGTCGAAGGCCGAGGCCTCGCCCGTGCGATAGGCGTATTGAAAGCAGACATTGGGCCGGGGCCGCAGCGCGCCGGAAGAACCTGCGCCATAGGGCGGCACGATGCCCACCGGGGCCTCCTCGAACAGCTCGGGCGCGCCATCGGCCAGCGCGCTCTCGATATCGGGCAGGGCAGGCAGATCTTCGTAGTCCACCCGGATTGCGGCGAGGGCCGCATTCGCCTGAGCCTCGGTCTCGGCGGCCACGGCGGCCACCATGTCGCCCTCGTAGCGCACCTTGCCCAGGGCCACGATGGGCTGATCCTTGATGAAATAGCCATAGACCGGCATCATGTCGCCAGCGGTCAGGTCCTCGCCGGTCAGAACGGCATGAACCCCGGGCATGGCGCGCGCCGCCGCAGTGTCGATCGAGACGATTCGCGCATGGGCCCGGCCAGAGCGCAGCACCTTGGCATG
>JAFIEC010000329.1 GCA_020832725.1 Paracoccaceae bacterium
GGGGGTGGGGGGGGGGGGGGGGGGGGGGGTAATGGGGGGGGGGCCCCGCGCACGCAACAGATTCAGCGTGTCAGGCCCAGATTGCCGAGAAGGGCGCCATAGGTGGCGTGGTTCGACTGGATCTGGCTTCCGAAGGCATCCGCGTCGAGATAGGTCGGGATTACCCCGAGAGCGGCCAGCCGCTCCAGAACCTCCGGGTCCTGCAGGGCTTCGGCGACTGCGTCCGAGAAACCCTGAACCGCTTCCTCTGGAACACCGGCCGGTGCGATGAAGCCGAACCAGGATGCGATACCGTCGAAGCCGTCGAAGCCCAGTTCCTTCATGGTCGGAACGTCGGGAAGGCCCTGCCAGCGCACCTCGTTCAGTATCGCCACCGGCCGGACGGCCCCGGCCTGGGCCTGACGCAGGACCACGGCGTCGAACTGCCCGTCGATATGCCCGCCCATGACATTGTTCATCGCCTCGGCTGATCCCTGGAACGGGACGTGGGTGACCTCGATACCGGCCGCATCGGCGAAGATCTCGACATATAGATGGGTGATCGAGCCGATCCCGGCCGATCCGAAGGTCACACCGCCCGGGTTCTCCCTTGCATATGCAATGATGTCTTCGAGGGATTGCGGGGGGAAATCGTTTCTTACCGCCATGGCCCCATAGCTTTCCGCGACCTTGGCCACGGGCTGGATATCGCCCAGCGGATCATAGGCGACATCCCGCATGTGCGGGGCGATCGCCAGTGTCGCCGTGGGCACGAAGCCGAAGGTCGCGCCGTCGGGGCGCGCGCCGGCGATCCGGGTTGTCCCGATCGTGCCGCCACCGCCGCTGATATTCTCGATGACGATTGATGTCCCGAGGATACGCTCCAGCGCGGGAACGACCGCGCGGGGGATATTGTCGGATGTGCCGCCCGGGGCATAGGGAACAATCACCCTGAGCGTACCCGAGGGCCAATCGGCCAACGCCTGTCCGGGGATGGCGACCGCCATGGCGGCGGCCGCGGCAAGCAGCGCCGCCCTGCGGGTGAAAGGGCCAGTCGTGTTGTCATTCATGTTCATCTCCTCCCGTTGTCATTCAGCGCGATCCGGCGGCGTGATCGTCTCTTCCGGATGAGCAGTTGCCCGGCAATCTCGGCTTGGATTTACCCTCACCTTCTTGGGACAGTAGCAACATTCTCCCATTATATAGGATTAAATCCTGCCAAGCGAGATAAGCTTACGGCCAGACGGATACATGTCAATCCATTTGTCACGTGCCCGATCAATTGCCCGAGGCACCCGATGCGCGTCTGCAGGCCGGGCGCACATGTCCTGGGCCCGGACAGGTGCCGATGGTGCGCCCCGAACGGGATGGCGGCACCAAGTTGCGTCTGTCGGGCCCCACCGACACTCGGCAGCGCATCACAGGAACCGGAGCCCCGGGCCTGCCGCCGTGACGAGAACCGCGCCCAAGGTTGCCGGGGCTGCGGGTTCCGCGCTTGACGCAGCCGGCCCGGGCAGCCCAAATGCCATGGTCCCCGGCCCGGCCTCACCGTCGGCCCATCCCTCACATCGCGACGAGAATGACACGAGAACCCCAACGCGGTCGGGCGCGCCTGACCCAGAACCCGCACCGGCTACGGGAAAATCGCGAGAACAATCTCGAGGTTGCGATCGGCCACCAGGTGCGGGAGTTGCGCAAGCGGCAGCGCCTGACCGTTGCCGAGCTTGCCACCGGCACCGGCCTTTCGGTGGGGATGCTCTCCAAGATCGAGAATGGGCTGATCTCGCCCTCGCTGACCACCCTGCAGATGCTTGCGAACGCGCTGTCCGTCCCGCTTGTGCAGCTGTTCTCGCGATACGAAGAACCGCGCGGCGCTATGCATGTGAAGTCCGGAGAAGGCGTCGAGCTGGAGCGCGAGGGCACCCGCGCGGGGCATCAATACAACCTTCTCGGCCACATCGGCTCGAACAATTCGGGCGTTGTCGTGGAGCCCTATCTCATCACGCTGGGTGCCGAGAGCGACCGCTTCCCTGCCTTCCAGCACGAAGGCATCGAGGTGCTCTATGTCCTGGAGGGGTGTGTCGAATACCGTCACGGGGATCGTATATATTTGCTCGAGCCCGGCGACAGCCTGATCTTCGACGCCGATTCTCCGCACGGACCGGAAACCCTCGTGACCCTGCCGGTGCGCTACCTGTCCATCATCACCTACCCGCAGGCGCGCTGATCGCGGCAGGAGCACTGCCTGAAAATGCGGCACCAGCATCCAGGCCCGCCCAGTGCGCGCGCCGTATCGGGCCCCGGCAGCGAACGCGGCGCGTGCGTGCGATTTTCCCCTTAAAGGAAAACATTTTTCTTGCTAGGAAATACTGCGGATGCCGGCATCGCTGGCGAATCCCTGAGCGGAGGGTTGAGTCATGTGTGGCATCGTCGGTCTCTTCCTCAAGAACGAGGCCCTTCGGCCTCGGCTTGGAGACATGCTCACGGACATGCTCGTCACCATGACCGACCGTGGCCCCGACAGCGCGGGCATCGCCATTTATGGTGATGCGGCGGATGGCCTGAAGATGACGGTGCAATCCGATGACCCGGGCACTGCCTTTGCGGGACTGGCCGAGGCGCTTTCGGCGACGGTGGGCAAGGATGTCTCCGTAAGGGTGCTCGATACGCACGCTGTGCTGACATTGCCCGAGGCGGGCGAGGCCGACGCACGCGCGCTTCTTGCCGGGCGTGGTATCAGGGTGATGGGCTCCGGCCACGCGATGGAGATATTCAAGGAAGTCGGGCTTCCGCGCGACGTGGCCGCGCGGTTTGGACTGCGCGCCATGGGCGGCAGCCATGGCATCGGCCATACCCGCATGGCCACCGAAAGTGCCGTCACGACCCTGGGTGCCCATCCGTTCTCCACCGGGGCCGATCAGTGCCTGGTCCATAACGGATCGCTTTCGAACCACAACGCGGTGCGCCGCACACTCTCCTATCGCGGCATCCATACCGAGACCGAGAACGACACCGAGGTTGCCGCCTGCTACATCACCGCACGGCTGGCCGACGGGGCAAGCCTGGGCCAGGCCCTCGAAAGCGCGCTTGATGACCTCGACGGCTTCTACACCTTTGTCGTGGGCACGCGCACGGGTTTTGGCGTCGTCCGCGATCCGATTGCCTGCAAGCCGGCGGTCATGGCAGAGACGCCGGAATACGTGGCGTTCGGCTCGGAATACCGTGCCCTCGTCGGATTGCCCGGCATCGAGGCTGCCCGGGTCTGGGAACCCGAGCCGGCCACTGTCTATTTCTGGGAACGTTGAGCATGCAGACCATCGACCTTGCCGCCACGACCTTGCGCGAGCTGAATGCCGCCCTGCAGGGCCAGACCGCCAGCACCAACCAGACCGAATGGGAAATCCTCAACCCGCGCGGCGCACATGCGCTGGCAGTTGGGCTCGACGCGCCGATCGAAGTGACGGTTCGCGGATCGACGGGCTATTACTGCGCCGGAATGAACAAGCAGGCGACCGTCCGCATCACCGGCTCGGCCGGACCGGGCGTTGCTGAAAACATGATGTCGGGCACCGTCGTGATCGACGGTGACGCCAGCCAGTATGCCGGCGCTACCGGGCGCGGCGGGCTTCTGGTGATCAAGGGCAACGCCTCTTCGCGCTGCGGCATATCGATGAAGGGCATCGACATCGTCGTTCATGGAAGCATCGGCCACATGTCGGCGTTCATGGCGCAGAAGGGCAACCTTGTGGTGCTCGGAGACGCCGGTGACGGGCTTGGAGACAGCCTCTATGAGGCCCGGCTCTTTGTGCGGGGCGCGGTCAAGGGACTGGGCGCGGATTGCGTCGAAAAGGAGATGCGCCCCGAGCATCTCGAAATCCTGCGCGATCTTCTGGCGCGTGCCGAAGCCGATGCCTCCCCTGAAGAGTTCCGCCGCTACGGCTCGGCGCGGTCACTCTATCATTTCCGTGTCGACAACGCGTCCGCCTATTGAGGGGCCGAACATGACCGAACGCACTCCGCCACGCGCCCTGCCGCGCCAGTCCGCGACCTTCTCGAACGAAACCAATTCGGAAATCCGGCGGGCAGCGGCCACCGGGATCTATGCCATCCGCGGTGGCGGCGCCAAACGAAAGGTGCCGCATTTCGACGACCTTCTGTTTCTCGGCGCATCCATCAGCCGATACCCGCTGGAAGGATATCGCGAGAAATGCGCGACCGATGTATGGCTTGGCACCCGGAATGCGCGCAAACCCCTTCACCTTGAGATTCCCATCACCATCGCCGGAATGAGCTTCGGCTCGCTGTCGGGCCCTGCAAAGGAGGCGCTGGGGCGCGGTGCGACGGCGGCGGGGACATCCACCACCACGGGCGACGGAGGCATGACAGAGGAAGAGCGCGGCCATTCAAGGACGCTGATCTACCAGTACCTCCCTTCCCGCTACGGCATGAATCCCGACGACCTGCGTCGTGCCGACGCCATCGAGGTGGTCGTCGGACAAGGTGCCAAACCCGGTGGCGGAGGCATGTTGCTGGGTCAGAAGATCACCGAGCGTGTCGCCGGAATGCGTGACCTGCCCGTGGGGATTGACCAGCGCAGCGCGTGCCGCCACCCCGACTGGACCGGGCCCGATGACCTCGAGATCAAGATCCTCGAACTGCGCGAGATCACCGGATGGGAGAAGCCGATCTTCGTCAAGATCGGGGGGGCACGTCCCTATTTCGACACCGCCCTCGCGGTCAAGGCGGGGGCCGATGTCGTGGTGCTCGACGGGATGCAGGGCGGAACAGCCGCCACACAGAACGTCTTCATCGAACATGTCGGCCAGCCCACGCTCGCGTGCATCCGTCCCGCCGTAAGGGCGCTTCAGGAACTGGGGATGCACCGGAAAGTGCAACTTGTCGTCTCGGGGGGCATCCGGACGGGTGCCGACGTGGCCAAGGCGCTGGCGCTTGGGGCCGACGCGGTCTCGATCGGGACTGCGGCGCTGATCGCTCTGGGCGACAACGACCCGCGCTGGGAAGAGGACTACCGCGCACTCGGCACGACGGCAGGTGCTTATGACGATTGGCACGAGGGCCGCGATCCCGCCGGTATCACGACTCAGGACCCGGCGCTCGCCGCGCGCCTTGATCCGGTGGAGGCAGGACGGCGGCTGAGGAACTACCTCGCGGTGATGACGCTCGAATGCCAGACCATCGCGCGCGCCTGTGGCAAGAGCCATGTCCACAACCTCGAGCCGGAGGATCTCTGCGCACTCACGATCGAGGCTGCGGCCATGGCCGGCGTACCGCTCGCGGGAACCGACTGGATACCCGGCCTCTCCGGTCTCTAGCGACCTGGGCGCGCCTTCGGGCGCCCCGCAAGGAAAGAGAACGACAACCAGCAGGGATACCGACGATGACAACCGACCTCGCCGAATTCGCCCGCGAAAAGGGCATCAAGTACTTCATGATCTCCTACACGGACCTGTTCGGCAGCCAGCGCGCCAAGATCGTCCCGGCACAGGCCATCGCCGGCATGCAGGCCGATGGCGCGGGCTTCGCGGGCTTCGCGTCCTGGCTTGACCTGACGCCTGCGCATCCCGACATGCTGGCGTTGCCCGACCCGGCGGCCGTGGTCCAGCTTCCCTGGAAGCCGGAAGTCGCCTGGGTGCCCGCCTCCTGCGTGATCGACGATGCGCCGCTGGCGCAGGCACCGCGCAACGTCCTCGCCCGCCAGATCGCCGCAGCGGCCGAGCTCGGCCTCACGGTAAAGACCGGCATCGAGGCGGAGTTCTTCCTGCTCGAACCCGACGGAAAGGCCATTTCCGACCCGTTCGATACGGCCGAAAAGCCCTGCTACGACCAGCAGGCGGTGATGCGGCGCTATGACGTGATCGCCGAGATCAGCGACGCCATGCTTGGCCTCGGATGGGAGCCTTACCAATCCGATCACGAGGACGCGAATGGCCAGTTCGAGATGAACTGGGCCTTTGCCGACGCCATGACCACAGCCGACCGGCACAGCTTCTTCAAGTTCATGGTCAAGTCGGTGGCCGAGCGCCACGGGTTGCGCGCCACCTTCATGCCCAAGCCGATCCTCGGCCTGACCGGCAATGGCTGCCACGTCCATGTCTCTGTCTGGGACGACAAGGGCATGAATGCCTTCGCCGACCCCTCGCAGGAGCTGGGTCTGTCGGCCCGGGGGCATCATTTCCTGGGCGGCATCATGGCCCATGCCACCGCCATGGCCGCGATCACCAACCCTACGGTGAACAGCTACAAGCGGATCAACGCCCCGCGCACGGTTTCCGGTGCGACATGGGCGCCCAATTCCGTAACCTGGACCGGGAACAACCGAACCCACATGGTGCGCGTACCGGGGCCAGGAAGGTTCGAACTGCGCCTGCCGGACGGTGCCGCCAACCCCTACCTGCTGCAGGCCGCGATCATCGCCGCAGGCCTTTCCGGCCTCGCGGCACGGGCGGACCCGGGCAAGCGGCTCGACATCGACATGTATCAGGAGGGCCACAAGATCACAGATGCGCCGCGCCTGCCTCTCAACCTGCTCGACGCGTTGCGCGCTTTTGACGCCGACGAGGCCCTCAAGGAAAGCCTAGGCACGGAATTCTCCGCAGCCTACGTGAAACTCAAGACCGACGACTGGAACCGATATGCGGCCCACCTGACCCAGTGGGAACGCGATCATACCCTCGATATCTGAGCCATGCGCTTTTCCGCATTTCGCCTGATACGCGAAGGGCTGACGGGCAACCGTGGCTGGAAGCCCCTGTGGCGCGACCCGGCACCAGGGCCCGCCTATGATCACATCATCGTGGGTGGCGGGGGCCATGGCCTCGCCACTGCGTATTATCTGGCGGCACGCTACGGCATGCGGCGCATCGCAGTTCTGGAAAAGGGCTGGCTCGGCGGCGGCAATGTCGGTCGCAACACGACGATCATCCGCTCTAATTACATGCTGCCGGGCAACCAGCCCTTCTACGAGTTCTCGCTCAAGCTGTGGGAAGGGCTGGAGCAGGAGATCAACTTCAATGCGATGGTCAGCCAGAGGGGTGTGCTCAACCTCTACCACAGCGATGCCCAGCGCGATGCCTACCGACGGCGCGGAAACGCCATGATCCTGTCGGGAGCGGACGCCCGCCTTCTGGGCCGCGAGGACGTCCGCCGGATGGCACCCTTTCTCGATTTCGACAATGCCCGCTTCCCGATCCGGGGCGGGCTGCTCCAGCCCCGCGGCGGCACGGTACGACACGACGCGGTCGCCTGGGGCTATGCGCGGGCGGCGGACAGGTTGGGCGTGGACATCATCCAGAATTGCGAGGTCACCGGTTTTCGCATTGCCCGGGGCCGTGTCGAGGGTGTCGAGACCTCTCGGGGCTATATCGCCGCGCCTTCGGTCGGTGTGGCGGTCGCTGGCGCATCGAGCCAGGTCATGGCCATGGCCGGCATGCGCCTGCCCATCGAAAGCCATGTGCTGCAGGCCTTCGTCTCCGAGGCGCTCAAGCCGGCCATCCCGGGGGTGATCACCTTCGGTGCCGGGCATTTCTATGTCAGCCAGTCCGACAAGGGCGGGCTTGTCTTCGGCGGCGACATCGACGGCTACAATTCCTATGCCCGCCGCGGCAACCTGCCGGTTGTGGAGGATGTGGCCGAGGGCGGCATGGCAGTGATGCCGATGATCGGTCGGGCGCGCTTGCTGCGCATGTGGGGCGGCATCGTCGACATGTCGATGGACGGAAGTCCGATCATCGACCGAACCCCCGTAGAAGGGCTCTTTCTCAATGCCGGCTGGTGCTATGGCGGCTTCAAGGCCACGCCAGCCTCCGGCCACGTCTTTGCCCACCTTATCGCCACCGGCCAACCCCACGCGACCGCAAGTGCCTATCGGCTCGACCGTTTCGAGCGCGGCCTTGTGATCGACGAAAAGGGCATGGGCGCCCAACCGAACCTTCATTGAGGACCGCATGCGCATCCCCCATCCGCTGCTCGGCCTGCGCGACCTGCGCGAGTTCACCTATCTCGGCGACGCGGCCCTGATCGACAGGCCCGAGGCAACCGCCGACGAGGACAAGGCGGCCCTCAATGCCCATGTTTTCCTGCGGGACAACCCTGCCGGAACCCATCGCGAACTTTGGTATCACGAATACGGTGATCGCAGCTGGCTTGTGGTCACCCGGGACACGCGCACCCACGAGATCCTTGGTGCCGAGCTTGCCCGCGACGTGGCGCTGGCCGCAGGACGGGACCGATGAGCGGCGGCGCGCGTCTGGCCGGAGGGCTTATCGAGCGTGAGCGGCGTCTGCGCTTCACCTTCGACGGGCAAGTCTTCGAGGGTCACCCCGGAGATACCCTCGCCTCGGCCTTGCTGGCCAATGGCAAGGTGCTGATGGGGCGCAGCTTCAAGTATCATCGGCCGCGCGGGCCCTTTTCGGCCGGGTCGGAGGAGCCGAACGCCCTGGTCACGCTGCGCACGGGCGCGCGCGCCGAGCCCAACACGCGCGCCACCACCGCCGAGCTGTACGAAGGGCTTGAGGCCCGGAGCCAGAACCGGTGGCCGTCCCTCGCACTCGACCTGATGGCGGTCAACGACCTGCTGGCACCCTTTCTCGGCGCGGGCTTCTACTACAAGACCTTCATGTGGCCACGGGCCTTCTGGGAAAAGCTCTATGAACCGCTGATCCGCCGTGCGGCGGGCCTCGGGCGGCTGTCGTCGCAGCCGGATCCCGACGCCTATGAAAGCGCATGGCTGCATTGCGACCTTCTGGTGGTCGGTGCCGGTCCTGCGGGTCTGGCGGCCGCGTTGACAGCTGCGCGCTCCGGCGCACGGGTCGTGCTGGCCGACGAGGATTTCCGCCTCGGCGGCCGCCTTCTGGCCGAACGTGGCAACCTCGCCGACAGAACCGGGCCGGATTGGGTGGGCAGCCTGGAGGATGAATTCGAACGCCTGCCGAACCTGAGAGTATTGCGTCGCACGACGGTTTTCGGGGCGTTCGATCACGGCGTCTGGGGCGCTCTGGAAAGGGTGGCCGATCACCTCGCCGAACCCCTTCCCGACATGCCGCGCCAACGCCTCCTGCGTATCGTTGCGCGGCGCACCCTGATCTGCACCGGGGCGACCGAGCGCCCCATGGCCTTTGCCGGAAACGACCGGCCGGGCGTGATGCTGGCCTCCGCGCTGCGCGCCTATGCAAACCGGTGGGCGGTTCCGCCGCCGGGGCCGGTCGCGATCTTCACCAACAACGACGATGGCCACCGCACTGCGGCAGATCTCTCCGCACTCGGCTGCCAGGTGGCGGGCGTGATCGACATGCGCCCGCAAGCACCGCAAGGGGCCGGATACGAGGTTTTCGCCGGTGCCCATGTCCGCGCGACACGTGGGCGGCTCGCGCTCCGGGCGATCGAGGTCGAGACCGCTGGCGGCCGCATCGTCTCCCTGCCTTGCCGGATGCTTGGCATCTCGGGTGGCTGGAATCCGAACATCCAGCTTTCGCTGCACAGGGGCGGGCGGCCTGCCTGGTCGGACGAGCTTGCAGCGTTTCTCCCCGGAACGGCGACACCTGCCGACATGCGCGTGGCCGGTGCCGCCTCGGGCGACTTCTCCACCCGCGCGGCGCTGACCGGCGGGGCCGCCATCGCGCGCGCCGCGCTGTCAGAGCTTGGCATCGCAGCCGAAACGCCGGACGATCTGCCCGAGGCGGAAGATGCTCATGTCCGCATCACCCCATGCTGGCATGTGCCGGGAAAGGGCCGCGCCTTCGTCGACCTTCAGCACGATGTCACGGTCAAGGATATCGGCCTGGCCCACGCAGAGAACATGCGCTCGGTCGAGCACCTGAAGCGTTACACGACATTGGGCATGGCAACCGATCAGGGCCGCACATCGGGCGTCATCGGTCTTGCCGTGATGGCAGAGCTTGCGGGCCGCTCCATCCCCGAGACCGGAACCACCACATTCCGGCCGCCCTACGGTCCGGTGGCGATCGGTGCCTTTGCGGGTGACGCCCGCGGCCCCGGCTTCCGGCCGGTGCGGCTTGCGCCCAGCCAAGCCTGGGCGGTGGAGCAGGGTGCGGTCTTTGTCGAGGCGGGCCAATGGATGCGCGCTCAGTACTTCCCGCGCCCCGGCGAGACCCATTGGCGCGAGAGCGTCGATCGGGAAGTCCTGGCCGTGCGGTCCTCCGTTGGGCTGTGCGACGTCACCACCCTGGGCAAGATCGACGTGCAGGGTGCCGATGCCGCGGCTTTCCTCGACCGCATCTATTGCAACGCGATGGCCTCGCTGAAGGTCGGGCGCAGCCGCTACGGGCTGATGCTGCGCGAGGATGGCCATGCCATGGACGATGGAACCGCCGCGCGGCTGGCCGAGGACCATTTCGTCGTCACCACCACCACGGCCAATGCAGGTCCGGTGTTCCGGCATCTCGAATTCGCCCGTCAGTGCCTCTGGCCCGGCCTTGACGTGCAGCTTGTATCGACGACCGATGCCTGGGCGCAGATCGCGGTGGCCGGTCCGGGCTCTCGTGCCCTGATCGCGCGGGTGATCGACGGTTTCGACCTCTCGGACGAGGCCTTTCCCTTCATGGCCTGCGCCTCGCTCAGGATTTGCGGAGGCCTGCGGGCACGGCTGTTCCGCATCTCCTTCTCGGGTGAGCTGGCATATGAGATCGCGGTCCCTGCGCGCTTTGGCGATGCGCTGATGCGCCGGCTCATGAGCGTGGGGGCGGACCTTGGTGTCACCCCCTACGGGACCGAGGCGCTGGGGGTCCTCCGCATCGAGAAGGGCCATGCTGCGGGCAACGAACTGAACGGCCAGACCACGGCCCAGATGCTGGGGCTTGGACGGATGGTCTCTACCAGGAAGGCCGCGATCGGCGCTGTGATGTCGCGACGCCCCGGCCTTCTGGCCGAGACACGGGTGCAGGTGGGACTGGTGCCAGTCGATCCGGCGGATACGCTGCCCGGCGGGGCACATCTTTTCGCCGAAGGGGCACCACGCGACATGCGCAACGACCTTGGCTGGATCAGCTCCAGTGCCCACTCACCGCATCTCGGCCATGCCATCGCCCTCGCCTTTCTGGAGGGTGGTGCCGAGAGGATGGGCCAGACGGTCATCGTCGCCAATCCTCTGGAGGGCGCGGAGATGCGCGCACGCGTTGTTTCGCCGCATTTCATCGATCCGGAAGGAGTCCGTTTGCGTGGCTGACACCGCACTCACACCGCTGACCGCCTTGGGGCACACGGCACCGATGACCAGCACCTTCGGTGCCTATTCCCTGAGCGAGATCGCCGATCTGGGGCTTGCAAGCCTCGCGCTGCGCCGGGGCGGAAGCGCCGAAGCGCTGGCGGAAAGGCTTGGCCTTGCATTGCCGGGGCCGGGGCTCTGGGCCGGCACGCAGGATGGCACGCTTTCGGCGATCTGGACAGGTCCGGATCAATGGCTGGTCGAATTCCCCGGGCGTGCCTGTGAGGACGTCGCCGGGGATCTGGCCGCGCGCGCGGGTTCCGGGGTCTCGATCACCGAGCAGACGGGTGCCTTTGCCGCCTTCCGCATCGACGGCCCGTCGCTCGAGCCTGTACTCGAGCGTCTTGGCCCCATCGACCCTGTCGCGGTGCGCCCCGGGACCGCACACCGAACGATCGTGCATCACCTCGGTTGCATCCTGGCATGCCGCTCCGAAAATCGGCTTGACGTTCTCGGGCCCGGCTCGGCGGCCGCGTTCGTGCACCACGCGCTCGAACTGACGCTGCGGCGCGTGGTGGTCTGAATGGCCTTCGGGATTCAGTGCCCGGCCTGTTCCGCATGAAGATCGCCTAGCCGGAGCCCGAGATGATCTGGATTTTCCTCAGTCTTGCGATCGGCGGCATTCTCAAGGGCGCAACAGGAGCAGGGGCGCCTCTCGTGGCGATCCCGGTCATTGCGCTGTATCATCCCGAAGGGGTGCCCTTCGCGGTCACGGTCTTTGTCATTCCCAGCCTTCTCGCCAATATCTGGCAGGCTTGGGCCTACCGGGCGGACCTGGTGCCGGGGCCGATGGTCTGGCTGATGGTTGCGGCCGGCATCGGCGGTGTGCTGGGGGGGAGCTGGATGCTCTCGGCTCTTGCACCCGAATTCCTGTCGCTGATCGTGGCCGGTGGGGTGCTGACCTATGTGGGCCTGCGCATCACCAGGCTCGCACCGGTTCTCAGCCTACGGGCAGGCCGCATCCTCGGGCTGCCCGTCGGGCTTGCGGCCGGCATCCTGCAGGGGTCCTCGGGCATCTCGGCGCCGGTGACACTGACATTCTTCAACGCCCTGCGTCTGGAGCGGCCGGCCTTCATCGCCACCGTATCGTTGTTCTTCGTCGTCCTGACGCTGGTGCAGATCCCCGCGCTGATGGCCTTCGGCCTTCTTGACGCAGAGCGTCTTGCCATCAGTGCGGGTGCCTTTGCAGTCCTGTCCCTGTTCCTGCCGGTCGGGGCATGGCTGGGCCGCAAACTTGCAGCTTCGGTCTTCGACCGCGTGATCCTGACGCTTCTGATACTGCTCGCGCTGAAACTCGTGGCCGAAGTCGTGCTCGGCTTCGGCTGATCCGCAATCAGACTGCGGCCAGCAACGGCGCTGCAAAGGCGGCGGCGCGCAGCAGCCGGGCCTCGCCGCCCGGGCCCGCCACAAGTTGCGCGGCCAGCGGAAGACCGGCCGGCCCATGTCCGCAGGGCAGCGATATCGCCGGCACCTGCAGCCCCGTCCAGGCCCGCGAATGCAGCGGATCGCCTGTGGCGCCAAGCCCCTCGGGTGCCTCGCCCATCGCAGCCGGTACGATCAGTGCATCCCAGTCGGCGGCCAGCGCGGCAAAGAGCCGCCGAGCGGCAGACAGGCCGGAAAGTGCTGCACGATAGTCGGCATGGGTCGTGGACAGGCCGGTCTCGATCAATGCCGCGAAGGCATCGCTGATATGCGCGCGATGGGCACGGAATTCATGCAGACGCGTGCGTGCGGCCTCCCAGGCCATGACGGTTTTCTGGTACTCGGAGAGCTGTTCAAAGTTTGCGGGAACACCGATCTCTCCGGTTTCGGCACCCGCGTTCCGCACGGCCTCAAGGGCGCGCCGACAGGCGTCACGGCCATGAACACCAGCCTCCGACCAATGCGGCCCACGCATCAGCCCGACCCGGGGCCGCCATTCGGCATCTGGCTCATGGGCCATCCGCAGGTCCGCGCCCGGGACCAGCACATCATGCAGAAGCACAAGATCCGCCACCTCCCGCGCCAGTCCTCCCAGCGTGTCGAGAGACGGCGCAAAGCTCATGCAACCGGACAGGTCGAAGATGCCGTGGCCCGGCTTGTAGCCGATGACGCCACAATAGGCGGCGGGCCTGATCAGAGATCCCGCCGTCTGCGAGCCCAGCGCCAACGGCACCATGAAATCGGCCACCGCAGCGGCGGAGCCCGAGGACGACCCCCCCGGGGTATGCCCGGTATTGCGCGGGTTGGCGGTACGGCCAGGGCGGAAATAGGCGAACTCGGTCGTCACGGTCTTGCCGATCAGGATACCGCCCGCCTCTCGCAGAAGCCGTACACAGGATGCGTCACGGCCGGGCTGGTGGCCCGCATATATGGGGCTGCCCCAGCCGGTCGGGTGATCAGCGCTGTCCATGATGTCCTTGGCCGCGAAGGGCACGCCATGAAGAGGGCCGCGAGGCCGTGTTGCATCGGCGTTGTCGGCAGCGCGCAGCACGGCGTCGGGATCGAGCGACTCGAAGGCAGCCACCTGCGGTTCCCGGTCGGATATGCGCGCAAGGCAGGCCTCCGCCAGGGCGCGCGCCGTAAGCTCGCCACGTGCGATCGCCGCTGCCGCAGCGGCGGCACCAAGCTCGTTGAGCGCTGTCATCCCCCGCCCTCCAGAGCCGCCAGCGCCGCGACAAAGGGTACGACGGACATTTCGTATATGCCGCCGCCGATCCGGCCCGCCGTACCCTCCCTGTCGAGGATGCCGAGCCCGACCAGCGGCCCCGCACCATAGGCAGCGACCCGGGCCGCAGTGATGCCAAGCGGGACACCAAGCCCGTCAAAGGCAGGATGATGGCCTGCGGCCAGAGCCGCCGGGCGCGCGGCCGCATCCTTGGGCAGAAAGGGGGCGAAGGCCGCTGCCTGGGCCGGCGAGAGGTGCAGAGACATGGCCCCGAACCCCAGGGCCTCGACGACCGCGCTGTCACCGATGGCTGGCAATGCGCGCTCTTCCATCCCCTCGGCAAGCGCACCGCGCGGCGGGCTTGCCTGCACGGTGAACCAGCGCCCCGGCAAGCCCGAGACCTGAATCCCGACATCGACCCCGTTGCCGGCCGCCGCCGTGACCAGCCCCGAGCCGGGCACTCCGGCACCGGCCGTCATCAGGCATTTGGTCGCGCCCATCCAGAGGTTGAGAAAAAGCCCTGCCGACTCGTCGAGAAACCGGCCCACCGCATCGCCAATCCCCAAGGGCAGGCGGGCGCGCATCTCGGCAACGAAGGCCGCGGTTGCAGCAGGCGTGCGTCCGTGGAGATCATCCCCCCCCTCCAGCCCGGCGCGGGCGAAACCCGCCAGTTCGATCGGGCGCGAGAGGGCCGCATCGATGCGGTCGGCCACAGCGACAGTCATCCAGCGCAGTTCCTGAAAGGCCGCGTCGGTGCCGAGCCCCGTGCGCACCGGATGCAGGTTGCCGTCATTCACCGGAGCGAAGGCCACGGCGCCGCCGCCCCCGAGATCACGGATGCATTGCAGCGGCGTCTGAAAGCCGACGACAAATGCCAACGGCGTCACGACCCCATGATCCTGCGCCGGTCGGAGCGCGATTTCGCCCGAAAGGATGCTGGCGCGCGCATATTCGGGATTGTCGGCAAGCCCCGAGATCATCGCCGCAAGGCAGGCCGCGTTCAGCACCGGCGCCGGGACCGCCGCCGGATCAGCAAATGCGGGCCCTGCGTGCAGCAGCACGTTTTCCGGCAGGCCAAGGGCCGTCCCGGCCGCCTCCACCGACACGAGCGCCGGGCGGCAATCCGCGAGCCTTCGCAGCGCCTCCATGTCGGCAGGTCGGTCTGCGAAGGCGGCGTTCATGCGAAGCTCGCTTCGAAAGCCTTGAGATCGGCCACGATCCTTTGCTCCCGCTCCGCGCCGCGCAATTCGTCGGCTGCGGCGTAAATCTCGGCAACCTTGTGGGCGACCATGCGCAGGGTCTGATCATCATCCGCGCCGGGGATGGGGGGGATGCGCAGGATGGTGTCGCCGCCATAGGTCGGGATGACCCCGCCATAGACGACCGAAGCCTGCTCTACCCCGCCGCCCTGTGCCACGTTGCGGATGGCCTGGCGCAGCTTGTTGCGGACCTTGGCGACACCACGGTCGGTGAAGCACAGATTCTCGCGGGCATGGATGTTCCGGGGGCCCTGACTGACCCAGGCGTCATAATCGCCCGGATCACGCTGGCGCTGCTCATAGGGCCTTTCGGCGGACTGGCCGTAGAAATCGACCTTCCCAAGCCCGACCTCGTCGCGGTCGGTCAGGCCGAGCGGGTCGTCCCCTTCGCGGAAATGCCGCCACGCGATGACCACTGTGTTCGTGTCATCGACAGGAACCACCCAGCGAGTCAGCCCGCAGCGCCCGAAATAGCGCTGCTCATGACCGGTGGGAAAATGTGCGCCATTCTGGGTGAAGGAGGGCAGGAACTTGTCGTGGATACGCAGCCAGATCATGTCACCGACGCGGCGTGTATTGGTGTAGAATTCTCCGAGCTTGCGCTCGAAGAACTCGATGCGCGGCATCTCGGCGAAGGCTTCGGTGAACTGCACCCGTGCGGCCTTGGTGTGAAGATAGACCGTGTGGAACGGATCCCATGCGTTCTCCATCACCTGAAGCCAGTTGCAGGGTGAATGGATGAGCCAGGGAATCATCTCGGACTCCGACTCGTCGAACGTGTCGAACACGGGGAAAGGCGGCATGGTTTCGGGCGGGCCCATGTAAGCGAAGGCGATGCCCTTGAACTCCACCACCGGATAGGCCCCGAGGCAGGCCTTTGTCTTTACCTGGCTCGATGGCGGCTCGCAGGGTGTCTCGAGGACTTCGCCATCAAGCCCGTACTTCCAGCCATGGTATGAGCAGCGAATGCCACCATGCTCGACGATGCCGAACTCGAGCGACATGTTGCGATGCCGGCAGAAAAGATGCGTCAGCCCCAGTTTCCCGCCCTTCTCGCGGAACAGGACAAGGTCCTCGCCCATGATTCGCAGCCGCAAGGGCAGGTCGGTCACCTGCTGGGTCAATGCAACCGGCATCCAGAAGCGGCGCAGGTATTCACCGCAGGGCGCGCCCGGGCCCACCTCCGTGAGCTCGGGGTCGGGCGCAAGAGACCAGACCTGCTGCTGTTCATGGCCGCGAAACCGGCCAGAGGGGATATCGATCTGGGTCATGCGCAACTCCTCGGTTCACGTATGGACAAGCTCAAAGCATCAGCATCCAGGAGTCCGGAACACGGATTCCACCGCCGCCGGGCCTTCACTCCACTTATGACTTTTTTGTATATCCTTGACAATACACGGCGCATTTCCTGATATGAGGTCTTGGGCGTTGCGGCGCGATCTGTACGAAGGAATGCCATGCAGCGCTTTGGTCATGTCATCGGAGGCCGGGCGACGGAGCCGGCCTCGGGACGCTGGCTTCCCAGTGAGGATCCTGCCCATGGCACCCCCTGGGCAGAGGTGGCGCAGGGCTGCGCGGCGGATGCCGCAGCCGCCGTTGCGGACGCCGCGCGGGCTTTCCCGGGCTGGGCCGCAGATGGTCCTGCCCGGATGCGGGCGCTGCACGCGCTGGCCGATCTGCTCGACGCCGAATGGCCAACGCTCGTGGAGGCCGAAGTCCGTGACAACGGCAAGCGCATTGCCGAAGTCCGGGGGCAGTTCGCGGGGCTCGGCGCGTGGTATCGCCATTTCGCCGATGCGGCCGCGAGCCTGGGGCAGACCCGACTGTCGCCCGTGATGGCGGGCGTCGAAGTCGAGGCGGACTGGCTGCCCTTCGGCGTCATCGCCGCGATCACGCCCTGGAACTCGCCACTGATGATCCTGGCGTGGAAGCTTGCTCCGGCACTGGCGGCGGGCAATACGGTCGTGGTCAAGCCATCCGAGCTTGCATCCGCCTCGACCGTGCTTTTCGCACTGCTGGCGGCACGGGTGCTCCCCGCCGGCGTCATCAACGTGCTCTGCGGTCTTGGCGCCGAGGCAGGTGCGGCGCTGGTCGATGATCCGCGCGTGCGCAAGGTCACCTTCACCGGTTCCGACACCGGCGGGAGAATGGTGGCGGCGGCAGCGGGCCGCACTCTGGCACCTGTGGTGCGGGAGCTGGGCGGCAAGTCGGCACAGGTCGTCTGTGCCGAGTGCGACAGGAAGGCCGCGCTCAACGGGATCGCGGCGGGCATCTTCGCGTCGAACGGGCAAAGCTGCGTGGCCGGGTCTCGGCTGATCGTGGAAGAGAGCATCGCAGAGGATATCATCGGGGCGCTTGTCGCGCTGGCGCACAGACTGCGCCCAGGCGACCCCATGGATCCGGCGACCCAGGTCGCCCCGCTTGCCAACCGCCCCCATTTCGACAAGGTGGTGGCGATGATCGAGACCGCGCGGCGTGAGGGTGCGCACCTCATCGCCGGGGGGCGGCGGCTCGACGTTCCGGGGATGCCGGCGGGATTGTTCGTGGCACCGACGATCTTCACGAACGTCACCCCGGCAATGGAGATCTGGCGCGAGGAGGTGTTCGGGCCGGTGCTGGCCGTCACCACATTCCGCGACGAAGAGGACGCGGTGGCACTGGCGAACGACACCACCTACGGGCTCGCCTCTGCCGTCTGGACCGGAGATTCAGACCGCGCCAGCCGCGTGGCCCCGCGCATCATGGCCGGGACGGTCTATGTGAACCATTACCGCAGCGTCGATCCGGGCGTGCCGCTGGGCGGCATCGGCCGGTCCGGCTTCGGGCGCGAGCTTGGGCCCGAGGCCTTGCACGATTTCCTTCAGCAGCGCGTCATCTGGCGCGGCACCACCCCTTTCCCCGACCCGTTTCCGGACTGACGACAGGAGAGTCCCATGCCCCTCGAAGCACCGATCACCCCCGGCACGGTCGACTGGACCGGTGAGAACCCCGGCATAATCCTGAAGGACAAGGACGACGCCATCGCCGCCGCGGCCCTGTTCTTCCGCATCGCCTGGTCGCCCGTCGGACAGGGTACCGTGCTGATGCTCTACGGCTCGCCCGGTGCCGTCGAAGGCCCGGCCAACGCCCCCAACGCTCTGATCAGCGACAATCCGGCCCTTTCCGAATTCCTGCGCACCGGGTTCATCCAGCGCCTCGAAGGCTTTGCGAAACTGCCCGCATTCGCCGGGCTGCATCACCGCGACCTAACCGCCGCGCGCCAGACCGGCGACCCCGCTGGCTCTCGTTTCACAGAGACGGTCTGTGCCGAAGACCTGATGGTTGAACTGGTATGGGAAGACCTCGAGAGCCCGAAGGCCCTCGAACTGGATCCGGAGCTGACGGGAACGGGGGCACATACGATGTTCAGCCTGCTTGTTCCGGCGCGTCAGGGGCGCATCTTCGTGAACGGAAGCCCGCTGCCGGGGCACGTGGGAAAGCGGGTCCAGGCGGGTATGGAGACGACGACGGCCTTTCTCTACTTCTCCGAGACCTGGGTGATTCCACCTTCGGAATGAGCCACGTCATTCAGGCTTCGAGTTCGATTGTCGTGGCACCGATCGCGGCAAGACCAGCCCGGACGATCGCGAGATCCTGCGCACCGCTTCCTCCGCTGGCGGCGATTCCCCCAACGTGCGCGCCATCGATGAGGACCTGCAGACCGCCCGCGAGGTTCGTATAGGCACCGCCCGTGGCAAAGGCGACGCCGGCCTCGTATTCCACCGGCAGCGCGCCAGAGGGGTGCCGCCGCTCCGAGGCGACCCGTGCCTTGGCCAGCGCGGGCCCGGCGGCAAGGTCGGCCGCCCCATCGGTGCGCGCATATGCGATCATCTGTCCGGCCGGATCCATGACAACGATCACGACGGGAACGCCCATCCGGTCGGCCTCATCGACCGAGGCTGCGATCATGCGCGCGGCTCCGGCGTAGTTGAGACGCGGGTTCTGGGTCACATAGGCGGACATGTGTTCTCCTTCGAGAGTTCAGATCAGGGGATCGGGGGCGGCAAGAAGCTCGGTCAGCGCATCTTCCAGAAATGCCGAGCCGGTCGGGTCCAGCCCGGGCGCACCGGCGATATGACCCCATTCGGACGGGATTTCCCGCACCTCGACCGGTGCCTGCATCAACATGGCCTGGGCGTGGTTGTCTGCGGGAGGAAAATAGAGATCCGTTGCCCCGGGCATCAGCAGGCTGCGCGCCCGGATGGCCGCACAGGCGACCGCGAAATCACCCCCATGGGCGGGTTGGTCGGCGATGTCGAAATCCTGCCAGGTGGCAAGCATGCACAACAGGTCATTGGCATCGAAACCCATGAAATTCGCTTCCCAGAAGGCGATCATGTGGTCGCGTGCCGATATCTGGCCCAGGCTGCGGTACAAGCCGTCACGATAGAAGGTCTGGCTTGGCCCCCAGCCTGCCCAGATGCGCCCGAAAGCCCGCAGCCCCTGCTCCGGCGGGCTGTCATACCAGCCGCCCCGAAACGCCGCATCGGTGACAAGCCCCGCCTTGGGCCCTTCGAGAAAGACCCAGGTATGAGGTGCCGTGCGCGCCGCGGCACACCACGGCGCAAGCCGCGCGACGCGGTCCGGAAAGGTCGCTGCCCACATGTTGGCCTGCTGCCCCCCCATGGAGAACCCCGCCACAAGTGCCAACCGCTCCACCCCGAAGACCTCCGAGACCAGGCGCGCCTGGGCCTGCACGTTGTCGAGGTGAGTGATGCGCGGAAACCGCGGGCCGCCGAACGGGCGCGGTGTGTTCGAGGGCGAGGAGGACCAACCGCTGCCGAACATGTTGGGCAGGATGATGCACCACCTTTCCGGGTCAAGCGCCCGGCCCGGTCCGATCATCGCGCGGTAATCCTCGCTGCGCCCGCCATAGAAGGACGGGATGAGCACGGCATTGTCACGGGCGGGTGAGAGACGTCCATGGACCTCATAGCCGATCCACGCATCAGGGAGACGCTCACCCGATTGCAGAATTGCATCACCGAGTTCGAATCGCTCGATCTGATCCATAACATCCATGCCGATTTCCGTTTATTTTTGCCCGTATACATTTATCATTTGCACAGGTGCTGTCACCTGATTCTGCGACGGAAAGGCTTGGAGATGGAGGGCTCGCTGCGCTTTCGCTCATTCGCCCTTGCATCGGCCCGGAATTCCCGCGCCAGACAGAGGGAAATGCCTCGAATTGGGCTCCTGCGCAGAGCAGGCGACCATGGCTTCGGGGTTCATGCCGGGCCGGGCCAGCTTGCAGGGAAGGGCGTTGTTGCGAAGCGTATCCCTACAGGCTTCCGGCGCGGCTCGATCGCTTCCATTCCATGCAAGCCCGCCGGATAACGGAGACCCACCATGAGCAACGATCGTCCTTCCGTCGGCCCCCATGACGTGGGTGGCAAGGATCTCGGCCCGCTCGATCTGGATGGTCATCCGACAGAGGATTGGCACGCGCTGGCGATGGCCCTCTACACCACGGCAATGGGTGGGGAGCGACCGCTCTTCAATGCCCATGAATACCGCCGCGCGATGGAGAGCCTTCCGGAAGCGGCGCATGTGGAAATGGAGTATCATGCACGCGCGGTGGAAACGATGGTGCGGCTGTGCATCGACAAGGGCCTCGTGACCGCCGCAGCCCTTGCCGCGCGGGAAGCCGGGCATGATTCCTGAATTGACGCCCGGAACGCCGGTGCGCATCGCGCGCCGCACCCCCGCCGGGCATGTGCGGGTTCCGGGCTATGCGATGGGGGCGCGCGGGATCGTGCTTTCGGGTTATGGCCCCGCCGAGGATCCCGAGACACTTGCCTATGGTGTTCGGGGCGAACCAAGGCGGGTCTACAGGGTGCGCGTTTCGATGGCCGAGCTCTGGCCCGGCGACGGTACCGGCGAAAACGATGCGCTCGAGATCGAGATCTACGACCACTGGCTTGCCCCCCTTGAAGGCCCGCATGATGCCCCATGACCATCACGACCACGACCACCCTGCGCCCCCTGCCCTGCCGCCGGCGGCGCGCAGGCTTCTTGCGCTGCGCGCGCTGCTGGTAGAGGCCGGGCATCTCGATCCCGCCCGCCTGGCAGAAGTGCTCCACGTGATCGATCAGCGCTCGCCACGGCTCGGGGCTCTGGTTGTCGCCCGGGCCTGGACGGACCCGGATTTTGCCGAACGCCTGCGCAAGGATGCCCGCACCGCAATCGCCAGCATTGGCATCGATCCCGGGCCCGCGCCTCTGGTTGTCCTGGAAAACACCGCAGAGGTGCACAATGTCGTCGTCTGCACCCTCTGCTCCTGCTATCCGCGCGCCTTGCTGGGCCCGCCGCCCGACTGGTACAAGAGCCGCGCCTATCGGGCGCGGGTGGTTCGATGGCCGCGGGCCGTTCTCTCCGAGTTCGGCACATCTCTGCCTGAACAGGTGGCCGTGCGCGTGCATGACAGCACCGCAGACCTCCGCTATCTGGTCATCCCCGAGCGTCCCGCAGCAACTACGGGATGGAGCGTCGAACGTCTTGCCGGGCTTGTCGGGCGTGACGCCATGATCGGCGTGCAGCGGACATTGTCAGTCTGAGCAATGATGGGCTGCGCGCACCAGATGATGGCCGGTCGCGCTCTGGAAATCGGCGACGGCCGCCAGACACAACCCATCGGCGAAGGGCCGGCCCACCAGCTGCAGCCCGATGGGCAGGCCATCGGCGCTGTGCCCTGCGGGAAAGGCCGTCGCGGGGAGGCCGAGGTAATTGGCCCAGCGCGTGAGCACCGCATCATCGGACATGCGCGCGGCATGCTCCTGCGACGCCCGGGCCGGTGGGGCCGGGGTCGGAGTGACCGGCAGCAGAACAAGGTCCGCAGGGCCAAGGACCTCGTCCAGCACCCCGCGCAGCGCGCTGGCGCGGCCAGCGGCGGCTGCGATATAGGCGGTCGCGGGGATCGCCCGCCCGGATCTTATCAGCGCTGCGACACCCGGATCACAATTCCCGGGGGCGGCGTCGATGATGTCGGCGTGCAGGCTTGCCGCTTCTGCGCGCACAAGCGCCTGATGCGCCTCATTGAGGGCATCGAAGTCCGGGGCCGGCCCTTGCGCGATCGGATATCCTGCCTGCTTGAACACCGCAGCGGCGGCATGCCAGGCCGCGATCGTCTCTGCGCAACACAGTCGTGGCGGGAGCTGCGGCAAGCGGATCGTCGGCCTTCCGGAAAACAGGCCCTCCAATGGCGGGGCCTGCCAGGTCATCGGATCATCGGCATCCGGGCCCGCGATCACGGCCAGCAGGGCCGCGCAGCTCAATGCATCCCTGGCCAGTGGTCCGATGCAATCCACCGACCAGCCCCTTGCCAGCGCGCCCGAACGGCCGACAAGGCCATAGGTCGGCTTGTGTCCGGTCACACCGCACCAGGCGGCGGGGATACGGATCGAGCCGCCGGCATCGGAGCCGAGGCTCATGGGCACGATCCCCGCCGCGACGGCCGCAGCCGAGCCCGACGAGGAGCCACCGGTGAGATGATCGGGATTCCATGGGTTGCGGCACCGCCCATGGCGGCGGTTCTGCCCGGAGCCACCAGCGGCCAGCTCGTCCTGATTGAGAAGGGCCACGATCTGGCCGCCTGCCGCAAGCAGCCGACGGACCACCGCACCCGGCGCCTCCGGCCTGGATATGTCCAGCGCCGTCCCACCGCCCGGAGCATGGCCGGGAAGGGCGAAGATGTCCTTGAGGCCAACATCGAAGCGGTGCGGCGCATGGCCCTTTACGTCCGTCCAGGCCACGACGGCATTCACCGGATCCTGTCGCGCAATCCGCGAAGTCGGTCGCGCGAATGCCGCAGCGGGCAAGGCGACCGGCTGCGCCGCCGCGCGCAATGCGACAAGAAAACCTGACGGTTCGTCCATGTCACCTCCAGCCGAAAGACGCGCATATCATGAAGCACGACCTTCCGCCCCCGATCGACGCCAGCGGCCTTCGCGCTCGCCGCCCCGAACCCAGCGAACGGGTGCGCAACAAGGAAATCTCGCATATCGATCCGATCTGCCGCAGGATCATCGCTGCAAGCCCTTTCCTGCTGCTGAGCACGGTGCGCTCCGACGGATTGCCCGATATCTCGCCGCGCGGCGACGCACCCGGCTTTGTGCGGGTCCGCGACGAACACACGCTGTTGTTGCCCGACAGGGCCGGCAACAATCGCCTCGACAGCTTCGTCAACCTTGCAACCAACCCGGCGCTGGGTCTGCTGTTCCTGATCCCCGGACATGGCGACATGCTCCGGCTCCGTGGACGCGGCGTGGTGAGGGATGACCCCGACCTGATCGCCCTCTTCCCCGGCCCGAGGCCACCCGACCTGGTGCTCGAGATCACGGTCACGACGGCGTTCCTGCACTGCTCGCGCGCCACCGTGCGCGCGGGGCTCTGGCGACCGGAAGCATGGCCGGATCGATCGGATGTGCCGTCTCTGGCCGAGGCGGTGAAGGCACATTGCGCACTCGAGCAGAGCGTGGAGGAAATCGCCACGCTCATGGCCGGCAACGACCTCCGCGTTCTCGGGGAGGAGGGCATCTCATGAGAGATCCCCTCATTCTGTAAGGAACCGGGTACGCGCTGCGGGCCATACGGCGCGTACCGCCTCGCCGCGTGCATGGCGCAACTCGGCCGGGCGCAGTTCGACTATGAGGCTGATGCCCGCCCCCTCCACCTCGACCCGCGCCAGATTTCCGGCAAAGCCGATGGCCTTGATCGTGCCGTCCAGGACATTGTCCTGCGCGCCGGTCTGTGTGCATGCGGATGTCAGCACGATCGCCTCGGGTCGAATTGCCATCGTCACCGGTGCACCCACATTCGGCGTGCCGGCGGCGGTACCACGCAGCCGCAGCCCGGCGATCTCGGCCACGGCCTGCCCGGCATCACCACCGAGAAATGTCCCTTCGGCAAGGTTGATCTGACCCACGAAGCCGGCCACGAAACGGCTGCTCGGGCTGTCGTAGATTTCCTGCGCGGTGCCGATCTGGGCCATAACCCCATCCTTCATCACCGCGATCCGGTCAGACATGCTCATGGCCTCTGTCTGATCGTGCGTGACGTAGAGAGCCGTGATGCCCAGTTCCTGCTGGATGCGCCGGATTTCCGCCTGCATCGCCTCGCGCATCTTCAGGTCGAGCGCGCCAAGCGGCTCGTCAAGCAGCAGAACCGCAGGCGTATACGCCACCGCGCGCGCCAAAGCCACGCGCTGCGCCTGCCCGCCGCTTATCTCGGACGGGAACCTGTCGGCGATCTGAGGGAGATGGATCAAATCCAGAAGCTCGCGCACCCGGGCTTGCTCCTGCGCCCGCGATACGCGCCGCTCGCGCAGACCGAACCCGATATTGTCGGCGACCGTCATGTGCGGAAACAGGGCGTAATCCTGGAAGACCATGCCGATATTGCGCTTCTGCGGAGGTGTGTGGGTGACATCTCGCCCGCCGATGGCGACATGACCGGTCGTCGGCTCGACGAACCCCGCCACGATGCGCAGGGTTGTGGTCTTGCCGCAGCCGGAAGGGCCCAGGAGGGAGAGAAACTCCCCCTCCCGGATTTCAAGGTCGAGGGGCTGCAAGGCGGTGACCGACCCGTAGGCCTTGCTCACGCCAGTAAGTGTAACGGACGACATCTTGTTCCTTTCGCCCTGCAGTCTCCGGGGTGGATCAGCGGGTCAGGCCACGGTTCCAGGCATCGGACCACGTGCCGATGTCGACGGTGGAGTAATCGATGCGGAGTTGTGTCGCGATCGCCGCCGGATCGAGCTCCATCATCGAGGCGAGGATCGGATCATTCGCCAACTCGCCGAGGCTGATGGAATTGACCGGCACCACCCCCGACACGGCGGCGAAATCGGACTGGAACACCGAGTCGATGAACTCGTTCACATACCAGACGGCGGCATCGTAGTTCGGTGTCCCCTTGACGATTCCAAGCCAGCCGTCCTTTGAGACGCCCACGACATCGTCATTGATGATCGGATGCACGAAGGCCGCGTCAACGCCGGCATTCTTGGCGCGGATGCACCATCCCGCATGGGAGACGCCCGCCAGAAGATCGCCGGTCTGCATGCCGGTCACGAGATCCGCTCCCTGCATCCAGAAACCGACCGGCCCGAAGCCTCTGATCATCTCGATGGCGGGTGCCACGTTCTCACCGTCGCCGCCTCCGGCATAGGCCAAGGCCGCGAAATTCGCGAGGCCGCCGCCCGAATTGATGTCGGGGATGATGACACGGGCATTCAGGCGCGGGTCGGCAAGGTCCTGGTAGCGGGTCGGCGCATCGATCCCAAGCTCTGCATAGGCTCCGGGATTGTAGCAGATGCCCTCCTGAGTGGCCCAGGAGGCGACCTTCATCTCGTCATACTGGAACGGTGCAAGATACTGGGTGTTGGGAACCTTGCTCAGGTCGATGGGCATCAGGAGATCGAGCTCGATCATCACCGGAAGGTTGGCGTCGAGGATCTCGATCATGTCGATCGGCGGCGTCGTGCCCTGGGAGGCGATCAGCCTGGCCATGTTGGCCTGCGGGCTGCCAAGGACGAACTCGATGGTGCCGCCAAGCTCCTCGAATTTCTTGGCGATGATGTTCGCCTGGCTGTCGCGCCACGGTCCGCCGAAAGTTCCGACGCGCAGGGTTACGCCGTCGAAACGCTCCTGGGCGATGGCCGTTTCGGCCTGAAGCCCGGCGATCACTGCAGTGACTCCGAGCAGTCCGAAGAAGGATTTCATCATGTCGAGACTCCTGGGTTGCTGGTTGGGGTGGGTCTGGAGGCTGTGGTCATCCCCGCCCGCCGCCACCGCCCGAGCGCAGGAGCGCATCGAGGCCGATCAGCCGCTGTGCGACGAGCAGCATCGCAAGCGAGAAGATGATGACAACGGAGGCTGAAGCGAGAATGGCCGGGTTGAAGTCGTTCTCGAGCGCGAAGAACAGCGCCACCGGATAGGTCGTGGTGCTCGACGAGGTCAGGAAGATCGACACCGGAACATCCGCGAAGCTGACCATGAACGCATAGAGGCAACCGGCATAGACGCCGGGCAGGATTGCCGGCAGCGTGACCCGCCACATGACACGCTGGCGGCTGGCGCCAAGGATCAGCGCGGCCTCCTCGAGGCGCGTGTCGAAGCGCTGAAGCACGGCTGTCACGGCCCCGACGACAAACGGGATGCCGATGAAGACATGCCCGATGAGCAATCCGGCAAATGTGCCGGGCAGTTCGATCCCGGTACCGCGCAGGATCAGGTAGTAGAGCTGCAGGAAGGCAAAGCCCGTGACGACTGCGGGGATCTGCAGGGGTGCACGGAAGATCGCCGCCATCAGGAACTTGCCGCGGATGTTGGAGCGAACGAGACCCAGGGCTGCGGGAATTCCGATCAGCGCCGCAACAAGGGCTGCCACCGTACCCAGCACGAACGACACGCCGAGCGCCTGCCATTGGTCTGACGGGATGCGTCCATACCACCGCAGCGTGAGCGTCTCTGGGGGGAACACGACAGCTGCGTAATCCCCCTCGCCGCCAGACAACGAGCCGATGAGCACGATCACCAAGGGCGAGAGCAGAAAGACATAGGAGAAGGCGCACCAGGCCAGCAGCGCCCAGCGCCCGAAGTCGAGGGGACGGCGGGGGCCACTCATGCCAGCACCTTGCGCCGGCCCGAGACCATGCGCGTCAGGATGAAGATCGACAGCAGGTTGATCGCGATCACGCAGACCAGCAGGATGGCGGCCAGGGCACCGCCGAAGGCGAACTTGGTCTCCATCATCACGGTGCGCTGGATCAGAACCGGCAGGGTCAGCACCCTCCCGCCCCCCAGAAGCGCGGCCGACGTGAAGGCGCCCATGCACATGTTGAAGATCATCAGCGCCGCCGCGACGAGCCCGGGAAGGCTGATCGGCAGGATCACCCGCCAGAAGGTGCGCAGACGGCTTGCCCCGTGCACCTGTGCTGCGAATTCCAGGCTCCTCGGAATGGTCTGGACCACGCTGTAGAGAATGAGCACGCCGAAGCCGATGGTGAAATGCATCAGGCCGATGACCACACCTTCCTCGGTCCCGATGATGGTATAGGGACGGTCGGTGATGCCCAGCGATATGAGCATGCGGTTGACCGCGCCGTTGGACGAAAAGATGATCCTGAGGCCAAAGACCTTGATGACGATGGTCACGAAGGTCGAGACCACCACCCCCGCGATCAGCACCGAGGCCCAGCGCGAGCGCATCCGCGCGATCACATAGGCGAGCGGGAAGGTCAGGAGGAGCGTGAAGAATGTGGCCAGGGCCGAGACCTTCACGGTATTCCAGAGGATGTTCAGGTAGAAGCGGTCGGTGAGGAAGTTGGCATAATTGATCAGGGTAAGCTCGGTGCCGACCCGCCCGAAGGAGCGCTGCTCGTAGAGCGAGCGTTCGATGAAGACGAACTGACTGGCCGCCGTCAGGGCAAAGACCACGACAAAGGGCACGATCAGCAGGAGATGCCAGCGTGCGGTCATGGCCTGCGCCCGGCCCGGCTCAGGGACGCCTCCGGACGCATCGTCCTGGGCGGTCTCCGGGTCATTTCTCCGCCACTGCCGGATACGGCGCGCGGTCGGGGGCAAAGCGCGGGTCGGACTTCAGAGCGCGGAGGCCATCTTCGATGAAGGTGCGGCGCGCTTCGCCGCGCAACGCATCGCCACCGATCACAACCTCCATCACCGCGTCGGTCACGGCGGTCTTGAGCGCATCGTCGTCCTCGCCGTCAAGGAGCGGGATCGTATAGACCGTGTCCTGGATATAGAGCGGGATGTCGGTATCCTCGGGCGCGGGCCGCGGCGGCAGGATCCCTTCGCCCACCTCTCGGATCCCCTCACGCAGGCGCCGCCGCAGCATCACGATGCCCTGGTCGGTCACGCCAAGATTCTCGGCCGCGTGGGACGAGATGAGGCCCTGACTTATCTGCGCCTCGTAATCGCCCGGAGTAAGCTGTCGCTGAAGATAGGTCCGCTGCTCCGTCTGCCCTTCGAAATCGACGGATTCGAGGCCGACCTCGTCGCGCTTGCCGCGACCGTCGGGGTCGATCCCTGGGCCGAAGTGGCGCCATGCGATGATCATGCAGTTCGTATCGTCCAGCGGCACGGTCCATTTGGTGATCGACGACCGGAAGAACACCTTCTCCCGGGCCGCGTCCTCCCAGAAGGCCCCGACACCCGAAAAACTTGGGAAAACGGTCTCCTGGGTGCGCACCCAGATATTGTCGCCCCAGCGATAGGTCAGGGTGGAGTAGAGCGAACGCTCGGCATTGTGGAAGCGGATCAGCGGCGTCACGCCCCAGGTGGGCTCGAACTGCACGTTGCTGACGCGGGTGTGGAGATAGACCGTATGGATTGGGTCCATCGTGTTCTCGGCCACCTGCAGCCAGTTGCACGGATAGCTGATGCGGTAGGGCACCAGATCGTGGCCCGGCCAGTTGAACGTGTCATATACGGGAAAGGGCGGGCGGGTATCGGGCGGGCCCATATAGGCGAAAAGCAGACCCTTGTACTCGATCACCGGATAGGCGCCGTGGCAGATGCGGTGGCGGATCGGGCTGTTCTCCGGCTCGCCGGGGGTTTCGAGCACCGTGCCGTCAGGCGCATATTTCCAGCCGTGATAGCAACAGCGCAGGCCGTCTGCCTCGACGATGCCGAATTCCAGGCTTGCGTTGCGATGGCTGCAATGCAGATGCAGCAGGCCATATTCGCCTTCGCGGGTGCGAAAGATCACCAGATCCTCGCCCAGAATGCGCAGCCGCCGCGGAAGCTCTGTCACCTGCTCCGTCAGCTCTACCGGGAACCAGAAGCGCCGCCAGTATTCCCCGCAGGGCGTGCCCGGCCCGACGTGAGTCAGCTCCGGATCTTCGGGGGGACGGCCCGCAAGGTAGTAGCCGTGGTTGGGACCCATCGGCTGATTGCGCCGCTCGGCACGAATCGACTGGTAGTCGCCACTCATGTCCACACTCCCGTTGCGATGCGTGACATTCCCTCCACGCTATGCATCCATGTTATGGATTCATAATATTTGCGGCAACAGGAATCATTCCTCAGAAGAAAAAATCATGTCTCGTAGTTAAACTATCAGGCATGATGGCAGGCAGGTGCTGCATTCTGCGGCAAGGTTATGAAAGGTGCGAGATGGAGCAGCAGGGTTCGACCTACCTTATCACCGGGGCTACCAAGGGAATCGGTCTTGCCTGTGCCCGCGCGCTCACGGCACAGGGCCATGACGTCGTCGGTCTTGCCCGTGGCGACGGAGACGACGAGTTTCCCGGCCAGTTGTACCATGTCGATCTTGCCGATCGAGCCGGGCTTGCGGCCTGCCTCGAGCAGCTTGCCGCGACCCACAGCTTCAGCGGTCTCGTGAACAACGCAGGAATTGTCGAGCCGCAGCTCGTCGAGGATATGGACACCGCCGCGCTTGACCGGACATTGCAGGTCAATTTCGTCGCTGCCGCGCAATGCGTGGCCGCTCTGGTGCCGGGCATGCGCTCCCGCGGATACGGGCGGATCGTGTCGGTGACGACAGAGCTTGTCCTGGGCTATCCGACCCGCACCGGCTACGGCGGATCCAAGGCCGCGCTGGTCTCGGCCACCCGCACATGGGCGCTGGAACTGGGTCAATACGGGATCACCGCGAATACGGTTGCACCGGGGCCGGTGGAAACCGCCCTGTTTGTGGCCAACAACCCGCCAGGCAGCGCCAGTCGCGCCGCCAAGTTGGGCCGCATTCCCGTCGGTCGCTTCGGGGAACCCGAGGATATCGCCCGGGTCGTGGCTTTCCTGCTGGCTCGGGAATCGGGCTACATCACGGGCCAGACGTGGTTCGTCGACGGCGGCTCGAGCCTTGGGTCGGCCGGTCTGTTCTGAGCCCTCCCGCTCCCCTGCAATCCGCGCGGACTGCAGTTTCGTGGACTTTCCGGCCGGCCATTTCCGGCATGCGGGCCGCGCAAGAAGATTGCGCCGCCGCTGGCGCAACCGCTTCACGGATTGCAATCAGGCAATATTTCCGGGTAAAACACCTGTCTATCGCCTGCGCGCCGCATCCGGCGGAGGCGCATTTCCGACCTGGACAACGGATGGAACAGGGACATCACCTGACAACCGGCATGCGCGATCAGCGCAGCCATCTGCATGGTTTCACGGATCCGCGCGCGCATGCCGTGACGGCGCCGCTTGTCATCACGGGCGGCGACGGCGTGCACGTCATCGAGGAGGGC
>JAFIEC010000351.1 GCA_020832725.1 Paracoccaceae bacterium
CCACCCTGCGCATCCTGCCCCGTCCCGAGGGCGCGCGCCCGGTCCTCATCGGGTTCGACTCGAACGAGGTCGCGGGCGCCTGCGTGTCCGCCATCATCCGCGCGGGCCTTCTGCCGGTGGCCATCGAGTTAATGGACCGCCCCTGCATCCGCGCCTGCGAGGCCTTTGCCCATGCCGGCTATCCCGATTGCGAGGCGCTGCTCATCATCGAGGTGGAGGGGGCACCTGCCGAGATCGCGGCTCAGCTGGCCCGGATCACCGAGATCGCCCGCCGCCACGACCCGGTGGAGTTGCGCGAGAGCGGCTCCGAGGCGGAATCGGCCAGGATATGGAAGGGGCGCAAATCTGCCTTTGGTGCGATGGGGCAGATCAACGACTACATCTGTCTGGATGGCACCATCCCGGTCTCGGAACTGCCGCGGGTGCTTGCCCGCATCGGAGAGATGTCCCGGGATTACGGGCTGGGCGTGGCGAATGTCTTTCACGCCGGCGACGGCAACATGCATCCGCTGATCCTGTTCGACGCGAACGCCCCCGGTGAGCTGGAGCGGGCCGAGGCGCTGGGTGCCGATATCCTGAGGTTGTGCGTGGAGGTCGGGGGGTGCCTGACCGGCGAGCATGGGGTGGGCGTGGAAAAGCGTGACCTGATGTTCGAGCAGTTCGGCCCCGACGATCTCGAGGCACAGCTGATGGTCAAGGACGTGTTCGATCCGAAATGGCTTCTGAACCCTGCCAAGGTGTTCCCGCTCGAGGCGAGCGCAGCCCGCCGGAAGGCGGCATAGGCATGCCCGCATGATCCTGCGCCCCGAGACCGAGGCCGAGCTCTCCGAGGCCATCGCGGCAGCCCGCGCACCGCTGGTGCCCCGTGGCGGCGGTACGCGGGGTCTTGGCGCGATGCAGGGTGACGTTCTGGAAACCGGGGCCCTGTCGGGGGTCACCCTCTACGAGCCGGGCGCGCTGACGCTTGTGGTGAAGGCGGGAACGCCGCTTGCGGACGTGCAGGCGCTTCTGGCGGCCGAAGGGCAACGGCTGGCCTTCGAGCCGCCTGATCTGCTTGCAGTGCTGGGGCGCGAGGGGGTCTCGACCATCGGCGGGGTGGTGGCTGCCAATGCATCCGGGCCGGGGGGGGGGCTGGCGGGGGCCTGCCGCGACCATGTGCTGGGGGTGCGCCTTGTTGATGGGACGGGGCGCGTCATTCGCAACGGCGGACGGGTCATGAAGAATGTGACCGGCTACGACCTTGCCCGGCTGATGGCGGGGAGCCACGGCACGCTGGGGGTTCTGTCGGAGGTCTCGCTCAAGGTGCTGCCCGCCCCCGAAACCTCGGCCACGCTCACGCTGCACGGGCTTGACGCGGCACGGGCGGTCGAGGCGATGACAATGGCGCTCACCTCGCCTTTCGAGGTGACGGGTGCCGCCTGGCTGCCGGAGGGGATGGCGGGGGCCGGCACCCATTTGCGGCTGGAGGGCTTCTCAGAGCAGGTAAGCTATCGCGTGGGCAAGCTGGCCGAACGGCTGGCGCCCGTGGGCGCGGCCGAGGTCGTGGACGCGCCCCCGCGATCCGCCAGCCTGTGGGAAGGCATCCGCGATGTGCGTGCGCTAGCTGGTCTGCCGGGCGCGTTGTGGCGTGTCTCGGCCCGTGGCACGGATGCGCCGTTCCTGCTTGAGCGCGCGGGCGCTTTGTCGGCCATGCTCGACTGGGGGGGCGGATTGATCTGGCTGCGCATGCCCGAAGGCCACGACCTGCGCGCGGCACTCGGCCCGTTTCGCGGCCATGCCACCCGCCTCGCCGGGGAAGCGGGCACCCCTGCCTTTCCGCCCGAGCCTGCCCACGTGGCCGCGCTTTCGGCGGGGTTGCGGGCCCGGTTCGACCCGCGTGGCCTGCTCAATCCCGGCCTGATGGCCTGAGCGAGGGACGCCGCCAATTCAGACGACCTTTTCCCCGGAACAGTTGCGCGACCCTGATGTCGCGCGCTCCAACCAGATCCTGCGGGCCTGCGTGCATTGCGGCTTCTGTACGGCGACCTGCCCCACCTATCAGGTGCTGGGCGACGAGCTCGACAGCCCTCGCGGGCGGATCTACCTGATCAAGGACATGCTGGAGGCGGGCCGCCCGGCCGATGAAAAGACCGTCCGCCACATCGACCGTTGCCTGTCATGCCTCGCCTGCATGACGACCTGCCCCTCGGGCGTGCACTACATGCATCTTGTCGACCATGCCCGTGCCCATATCGAGAAGACCTACCGCCGCCCTCTGTTCGAGCGGCTGCTGCGCAATGTGCTGGCCCATGTGCTGCCCTATCCCATGCGCTTCCGGCTGGCGCTGGTGGGGGCCAAGCTGGCGCGGCCCTTCCGCAGGCTGGTGCCCGACGCGCGGCTGCGGGCGATGCTCGACATGGCGGGCGCGCCGATCCCGCCGGTCAGCCGCAACGATGACCCGCAGGTGTTCCCCGCCCGGGGTCCGCGGCGGATGCGGGTGGCGCTGATGACCGGCTGTGCGCAACGGGCACTGAATACCGACATCAACGATGCCACGATCCGGCTGCTGACCCGGCTGGGGGCCGAGGTGGTGATTGCCCGGGGCGCGGGCTGTTGCGGGGCGCTGACCCATCACATGGGCAAGGCGGACCTGTCCCACGCCTCGGCCGCAGCCAATATCCGGGCCTGGTCGGCCGAGATGGCGGGCGAGGGGCTGGATGCGATCGTGATCAACACCTCTGGCTGTGGCACCACGGTCAAGGATTACGGGCACATGTTCCGCAATGATCCGATGGCCGGGGAGGCCGCTGCCGTTGCTGGCATCGCACGTGACGTGAGCGAGGTGCTGGAGGTTCTTGGACTGCCCGAGGGCGCTGCGGCGCCGCGCCCGGCGCGGGTGGCCTATCACGCGGCCTGCTCGCTCCAGCATGGCCAGCAGAACAAGGCCACGCCCAAGGCCCTGCTGACGGCGGCGGGGTTCGAGGTGGTGGAGCCCTCGGATTCGCATCTGTGCTGCGGCTCTGCGGGCACCTACAACCTGATGCAGCCGGCCCTGTCGTCCGAGCTGAAGCGGCGCAAGGTGGCCACACTCGAGGCGCGCGCCCCCGACATCATCGCGGCCGGCAACCTGGGCTGCATGATCCAGATCGGCTCGGCAACCGGGGTGCCCGTGGTGCACAGCGTGGAGCTGCTTGACTGGGCCACCGGCGGGCCCGAGCCGCGCGCCCTTCGCCCGGCGCCCTGAGGCGGCGGGTCCAGCGCCACATTCTGGCCCCCGACGGCTGGTATCACCTCTCCGATTGTCGGAGTGGACCCATGCGCAACGTCCTGATGTCGGGCCTTCTCGCCCTTTCCATGGCTGCGGCGACCCCGGCCCCGGCGTTGCCTCCGGACAGTGGTCTGCAGCCGCTGGAAACGATGGCCGCGCTGCGCGGGCTGGAGGCGGTGGGGCGGCTGGAGATCGGGGGCAGGGGCTTTTGCACCGCGACCCTGATCTCGGAGAGTGAGGTGCTGACCGCGGCCCATTGCCTGTTCGATCCTGCGGACGGGATGGCAGTGGCCCCGGAAGCACTGATCTTTCGGGCGGGTCTGCGCCACGGGCGCGCGGCTGCCGAGCGCGGGGTGCGTGCGGTCGCGATTCACCGAGACTATGATTTCAGGGACGAGGACCGCCTGCGCCGCGTGGCCAGCGACGTGGCCCTCCTGTCGCTGGACAGGCCCGTGCGTGGCCCCGTCCGGCCCCTTCCGACACTGCGTGCGCCCGGGGCGGGTGCAGCGGTGCATGTGGTCTCCTACGCCCATGACCGCGCCGAAGCCCCGGCCCTGCAGGCGCGCTGCCACGTTCTGCCGGCGCGCGGGCCGCACCTGACGACCTCCTGCGATGTGGATTACGGGGCATCGGGCGCTCCGATCCTGGTCGAACAGGGCGGGGTCCGGTTTGTCGCCTCGGTTGTGTCGGCCAAGGCGGCGCTGGGAACCCGGCCGGTGGCCCTGGGCGCACAGCTCGATATCGTCGTGCCCATGCTGCGGGCGGAACTGTCGAGAGGGCACGCGCGCCAGCTTGCCGCGCCGGGTGGGTCAGAGCGTGACGCGCCCGTTCCGGTCCGTCTGATGCAGGGCACGAGCGGGGCGCGTTTTCTGCGCCCGCCTCCTCCGAAAACCCCTTGAATTCGCCTCTTCTGCTGCCCAATTCAACCGTGTCGGAGGCCCGATCGGGCTCTGGCGGAACCGCCCGTCCCATGAGGGAGGGCATGACAAACGCGAACCATCGCTCAAAGGAGGATGACATGCGTCATTTCGATCTTACACCCCTGTATCGCAGCACTGTCGGTTTCGACCGCATGGCCGAGATGATGGACCGGGTCTTTTCCGACCAGGTGAATCAGCCCGCCTATCCGCCCTTCAACATCGTGAAGACCGCTGAAATCGCCTATCGCATCTCGATCGCGGTGGCGGGTTTCACGCAGGAAGACCTCTCGATCGAGGTCAAGGCCAACGAGCTGCTGGTCACGGCGCGGAAATCCCGCGAGGAGGAGCCGCGCAATTATCTGCACCGCGGCATCGCCGAGCGCACCTTCGAGAAGCGCTTTCACCTTGCCGACCATGTCCGGGTGACAGGTGCCGTCCATGAGAACGGCATGCTGCATGTGGACCTCGCCCGCGAGGTGCCCGAGGCGCTCAAGCCGCGACGCATCGAGATCGCGGCCTCGGCCTCGGAACAGCAAGCCCCTGCGCTTGAAGGCAAGAACGCCGCCTGAGGCGTGTCGGCGGGTCCGCGCCTGTTCCGGGCCCGCCATCGCCCTTGTGCGCTTGCCATGAGTTGACAATTTCTGCGACTGCAGCATTAACTTAGATACCTGCGTAACGAGTGTTGAGCGACGGGGATTGATCCCGTCTTTGCTGGCTCCTGCAGGACCGAGAGGCGATAATGAAAAGGTATTTGCCGAATGTCCGCTGGTTCCGGTGTCACTCCTGCGGATATCGGCTACGGCTAGGCCGCCGCCGTTGCCCTGATTGCCTGACCCCGACACGCGTGTACAACCGCTATGGCTTCTGGGCGCTGACGCTCATGGGTGTTGCGATCGTGCTGCTGGCTTCGGGCTTCATTCTGAACGGATGAGCCCTAGCCGGACCGCAGCCGCACCGGCTCGCTTCGGGCAAGGTTGACGAATTCGGCCATGAACGGCTGTTCAGCATCGCTCTCCCGCGTGGCGGCGTACAGCCTGCGGGTACGACCCTCGCGCGTCAGCGGTCGGGTGATATAGTCTCCCGAAGATCGTATGTCGCGCACGACCCAGTCGGGCAGCACGGTCACGCCGCGCCCGGAGGCCACCAGAAGCATGATCACCGCGGTCAGTTCCACCTGACGGATCGCCCGCGGCTCCACGCCCGCCGGGCCGAGAAGCTCGGTGAACACATCGAGCCGACCACGCTCTACCGGATAGGTGATCAGTGTCTGGCCCCGGAAATCCGCAGCCTCGACCCACGCGCGCGCGGCCAGAGGGTGGGAGGCGGCGGCGACGAAGACAGGCTGATAATCGAAGAGCGGCAGAAAGCGCACCCCGGGAATGTCCTCGGGGTCGGAGGAGACGACGAGGTCGATCTCCTCGCGCAGAAGGGCGGGCAGGGCGTCAAAGCTCAGGCCGGGCCTGATGTCCACATCCACGTCGGCCCACGACTTGCGAAAGCGCTCCAGCACGGGGAACAGCCATTCAAAGCAGGCATGGCACTCGATGGCCATATGCAGCCGTCCGACCCGCCCCGCCTTCTGGGCGCGGAATTCCTCTTCAAGCGCCGCGACCTCGGGCAGGACCCGGTCGGCAAGACGCAGCAGCTTGTGCCCGGCCGCCGACAGGCGCATCGGGCGCGAGCGTCGCACGAAAAGCGACATCCCCACCTGTGCCTCGATGCCCTTGATCTGGTGCGACAGCGCCGATTGGGTGATGTTGAGCTGATCTGCCGCCCGCGCCAGCCCCCCGGCCTCGTGGATGGCCTTGATGCTGCGCAGGTGACGGAACTCGATATTCACAATCCGCCTCATCTTTTGTATGACAATTATGAGTTTGTTTCATGGCGGCCTCTCTGGCACAAGGGGCGGGCCGCAACAGGAGGGTGGAGCATGTCTGCAGCAGTGCAACGAGACGAGGATCCGGAACGCCGGGGAATCTCGTTCGAGTTCTTCCCTCCCCGGACGATGGAGGCCAGCTTCCGGCTGTCCGAGGCGGTGCGCCTGCTGGCCCCGCTGGCCCCCGATTTCGTGTCCGTGACCTATGGTGCCGGCGGAACCACCCGCCAGCTGACCCATGAGGCGGTCGAGGCCATTTCGCGCCACTACGGCCTGAATGTCGCGGCCCACCTGACCTGCGTGGATGCCACCCGCGAGGAGACGCTTGCCATCGCGCGGGCCTATGCCGAGGCGGGCGTGCGCGAGATCGTGGCCCTGCGCGGCGACCCGCCGAAAGGTGCGGCAGGTTTCACCCCGCATCCCGAGGGCTTTGCCGACTCGGCCGAGCTGGTGGCGGCCCTCAAGGAAGCCGGGCAGTTTCATATTCGCGTCGGAGCCTATCCCGACCCGCACCCCGATGCCCGGGACGAGCATTCCGATATCAACTGGCTGAAGCGAAAGTTCGAAGCGGGTGCCGACAGTGCCATCACGCAGTTCTTCTTCGAGCCCGAGACCTTCCTGCGCTTTCGTGACCGCTGTGCGGCGGCGGGCATTTCCGGGCCCATCATCCCGGGCATTCTTCCCATCGAGAACTGGTCCGGCGTGAAGCGCTTTGCCGCGCGATGCCAGACCCCGGTGCCCGGCTGGCTGGATGAGGCCTTCGAACAGGCAGAGCGTGAGGGGCAGGCGGAACGTCTGGCGGTCAGCCTGTGCGCCGAGATGTGCAGCAAGCTGAGGACCGAAGGGGTGGACGCGTTTCACTTCTACACGCTGAACAAGCCCGACCTGACCCGCCAGGTCTGTGCCGCACTGGGCATTCAGCCACGCGCCGCCCTGTCGGAAGTGGCCTGAGACAGGAATCTCTGCAGGAATTCACGCATCTTTGACCCGGGTCAGAGCGCGGTGCCCCAGAGGGTGGCATACTCGTGGCGCGGAGCATTTTCCGCGCAGACGGGAGACCTTGATCATGAGCAGATTCGCGCGCCACATCCTGCAGGGCGTAGCTGTGGCCGCATTGGCCGCCGGGGGCGCACTTGCGCAGGATGCAGCCGATTATCGCGACTTCTTCGAGCCGCTGCCGGCGCTTCCGCCGATTCCGGCGGGAACCTCGATGACCCAGGAGAAGATCGATCTCGGATTGATGCTGTTCTTCGAGCCGCGCATTTCTGCCAGCGGGATCATCAGTTGCGCCACCTGCCACAACCCGGCCCTGGGCTGGACCGACCGCATTCCGCGCGCCACCGGTCACATGGGCCAGGTGGGTGAGCGCAACACGCCCACGGTGCTCAATTCGGGCTTTCTTGACGCGCAGTTCTGGGACGGCCGCGTGCCGGATCTCGAGGGGCAGGCGCTGGGGCCGATCGAGGCGGATGTCGAGATGGCCATGTCGCTGGACGAGGCGATCGAGCGGCTGACCGAATTCGATGTCTACCGCGAGGCCTTTGCCTTGGCGTTCCCCGACGACGATGATCCGATTCGTGCCGAGAATGTCGCCAAGGCCATCGCCTCGTTCGAGCGGACTCTGAACACGCCCAACTCTCCCTTCGACCGTTTCCTTCGGGGGGACGTGCGGGCACTGTCGCCCGAACAGCAGCGGGGCATGGTGGCGTTTGTCGATTACGGCTGTATTGCCTGCCATAACGGGCCTGCGCTGAGCGACAGCAACTTCCACCGCTTCGAGCTGCCGGGGTCCAAGGATGAGGGGCGCTTTCTTGTGACGGGCGACGAGAACGACCGCTTCGCCTTCCGCACGCCCACCCTGCGCAACGTCGTGCTGACCTACCCGTATTTCAACAACGGGAGCGTGGCCGATCTGCGGGATGCCATCAACCTGATGGGTCAGCAGATGCTCGGCCAGGACTTCGAGGATGATACGCTCGATGATCTGGTGGCCTTCATGCATGCGCTGACCGGCGAGATGCCCGTGGTGGCCATTCCCTCGTTGCCCTGAGCGATCCCGGCCGACGCGCTGCTGCGCCCCCCGCCTGTGCGGGGGGCGCTTTTTCACGGGCGGGCCATGCGATAGGGTGATGCTTCGGTCCACCTGCCCGGGCCGGTCCTCCGGAGCCAGCCATGACCCGACCACGGATCGCCCGAACCCCGGAAGAGATGCACCGCCTCGAGGATCTGGCGGGGCTGACGGGCCTTCAGATCATGCGCGCGATGCTGGAGGGGCGGTTGTCCGGCCCGCCCATCGCCGCGACGCTGGATTATCGCCTGCACGCGGTGGACGAGGGGAGGGTGGAGTTCCGCGGCGCGCCGGCCTTCGGCATGCTCAACCCGATGGGAAGCACCCATGGCGGGTGGTATGGCACGCTGCTCGACAGTGCGATGGGCTGCGCGGTGATGACGCGCCTTCCGGCGGGGCGAGGTTATACGACGCTGGAATACAAGATCAACATCCTGCGCGCGGTCCCGCTGGGCATGGAGATGGCCGCGATCGGCGAGTCGCGCCATGCAGGCCGATCCACCGGAGTGGCCGATGGTCGGATCGTCGGGGTCGAAGATGGCAAGCTCTATGCGCTGGGCTCGACCACCTGCCTTGTGCTGGAGGGCTGAGGTGAGCCTCAGGCGCGTTCGGAATATTCCATCGTCTCGGTGTTGACGATGATCGCCTCGCCCTCTCCGACAAAGGGCGGCACCATGACACGCACCCCGTTGTCCAGCACAGCGGGCTTGTAGCTGTTGGCGGCCGTCTGGCCCTTTACCACAGGCTCGGTCTCGCTGATGGTGCAGGTCACCTTCTGGGGAAGGCTCATGCTGAGGGCCTCTTCCCCGTAATATTCGATGGTGACCATCATGCCGTCCTGCAGGAAGGGACGACGCTCTCCCAGAAGGTCGGCGGGAAGCTCGATCTGCTCGAAGCTCTCGGCATCCATGAACACCAGCATGCCATCGTTTTCGTAAAGGAACTGCTGGTCTTTCTGCTCCAGGCGGACACGTTCCACCTTGTCTTCGGAACGGAACCGCTCGTTCAGCTTGCGGCCATCGCGGAGGTTCTTCATCTCCACCTGGGCAAAGGCCCCGCCCTTGCCGGGCTTGACGTGGTTGACCTTCACCGCCACCCAGAGGCCGGCGTCGTGCTCCAGCACGTTGCCGGGCCTGATTTCGTTGCCGTTGATTCTGGGCATTGCGTGCACCGCGATGATTGAAGCGAAAAGCAACGCTCCTATATAGGGGGTTAGACAGGTCGGCAACCCGACTGGTGCACGTCGTTTCTGTCTCGGCGGACGGGGCGCTGAAGGGACATCAAGGCCATGCAGCAGGGGCATGGCAGGCATGCAAAAACGGCAAAGCCGAATCGCCACAAAACCGCCATAGTGCAACGACGTCGAAAAAGACAAGATCAAAAACAACCATCAATAACAGACGAAGTCGGAAGGACAACGTGATGACCGGTTACGTTGATGAGAACGCTTACAACAACGAACAGGGCGCGCGTGCGCGCAAGCTGTTTGCTGCCGTCGTGCTTGCTGCTCTGGATGACGCCATCGCCGATGACAAGAAATACGGCAATGGCGCAGAGGTCATTGCGCGCTGGGCACGATCGCGCGACGGGCGGGAGGTACTGACCTGCGCCGGTATCGATCCGAACGAGCGGGTCGTGACTGGCCTGATGGAATTCGTCCGCCGGGGTGTCCGCACCTCCGTGGCCCTCTCCCGCGAGGAGAGCGAGCGTCGCCAGCAGGCGGAGCTCGAGGCGCAGGCTGCCTGACCTTACGGGTCGGGGTCTGTTTCAACCACGACAGAAACGGGCGCGCGGGGCTTGGCCGCGCGCGCGTTGTTTAACGGAGTAGCGTGGCCATGTCGCTATTTGGCCCGCGGGGTT
>JAFIEC010000359.1 GCA_020832725.1 Paracoccaceae bacterium
GGGGGGTTGGGTGGTGTGTGGGGGCGGGGGGGGTGTGGCGCCAACGGCTGGCCCCAGGGGGCGTCAGCCCGTGGTGGCTTCGAGATGGGGCGGAAGGTCGTGCAGCTGATAGCCCGCCCGTGTGGTCGCGGCCAGGATGTCATCGGCGCTCATGCGCCCGGCCTGCGACAGCGACCAGGCGATGGAGGAGCGCCGTCCGCTGGCACAATAGGCAAAGACTGGCCCCGGGGCGCTGTCGGCCGTGGCACCCTGAAGGCGCACGTTCTCGGGTGTCAGACCCATGGACGAGATCGGGTTGTCCACAAAGGCCAGCCCAGCGCTTTCTGCGGCAGCGGCGATCGCGGCTGCCTGGTGGTCGGGGCCGACCTCCACGTCGGGGCGGTTGCAGATGATGGTGGCATAGCCCGCCTGCGCCAGGGCCGCGACATCGCCCGGCTCGATCTGCGGTCCGACGGCGAAGGTGTCGGTTAGCTTGTTGATGACCATTGTTTCTCTCACTTTTCCCTGATCCGGTCGCCGGGCCTCAGCCCAGCGCCGTCATGCGCGACTTGATCGGCACCGCGGCCAGCATGCCCGCGATCATGGCCGCCAGAAAGACCAGACCGCCAAGCCCGCCATAGGACAACGAGGCGATGGCCGGACCGGGGCAAAGGCCCGCAAGCGCCCATCCCGCGCCGAACAGGAACGAGCCCACGGCAAGGTTGCGCCCGATATGCGGCTCGGGCTTGCCCGGAAAGCCGGTGCCCAGAAAGGCCCGTGCCCGGGTGCGGGTATAGGCCCATGCCAGCATCATCGGCAGGATCGCCCCGCCCAGCACAAAGGCGAGCGTCGGGTCCCAGGCGCCGAAGACATCCAGCCAGCCCTGCACCCGGTTCGTGTCGGTCATGCCCGAGACCATCAGGCCAAGGCCGAACAGCCCACCGGCAAGGAATGCAAACAGATTGCGCATCAGATCACCCCCAGCACATGGCGGAACAGGGCCATCGTCAGGCCGCCCGCAAGCAGGTAGAAGACGGTCGCGCCGATCCCGCGCAGCGACAGCCGCGAGATGCCGCAGACCCCGTGCCCCGAGGTGCAGCCGTTCGCCAGCCGCGTGCCGATGCCTACCAGCAGCCCCGCCGCCACCACTACGGCAAGATTGGTGGTGATGTTGGTCGAGGGCGCACCCCAGATCAGCGTGGCCCCTGTGGCAGGGCCACGAGGCCCAGCAGGAACACGCCGCGCTCGGTGGCGTTGCCCTTGCCCGAGCCGTCCACCAGCCCGCCGATCAGCCCGCTCGCGCCCATGATCCTGCCGTTGAACAGCAGGAACATGGCCGCAGCCGAGCCGATCATGAGGCCGCCGATCAGCCCCATGATCCATTCAGGTCGAATGAAGTCCATTCTTCTCTCCTCAGAGCGTGTTCACCGGAACCTTGAGGTAGGTGGTTCCGTTGTCTTCGGCCTTCGGCATCTGGCCTGCTCGCATGTTGACCTGGATCGAGGGCACGATCAGCCGCGGCATTGCCAGCTTCGCGTCGCGCTCGGTGCGCATCCGCACGAAATCCGCCTTGGACTTGCCTTCTGCCACATGGATGTTGCGTGCCTTCTGGTCGCCCACGGTGGTTTCCCACGCGTAATGGTCGCGCCCTTCGGCCTTGTAGTCGTGGCCCACGTAGATGCGGGTCGCGTCGGGCAGCGACAGGATCTTCTGCACCGATTCATACAGCGTCTCTGCCGAGCCGCCGGGAAAGTCGCAACGCGCCGTGCCGAAATCGGGCATGAACAGCGTATCGCCCACAAAGGCGGCATCGCCGATGACATAGGTCAGGCAGGCCGGAGTATGGCCGGGCGTGTGCAGCACGTCACCGCGCATCTGGCCGATGTGAAAGCTGTCGCCCTCCTGAAAGAGGCGGTCGAACTGGCTGCCGTCACGCTGGAACTCGGTGCCTTCGTTGAACACCTTGCCAAAGACATCCTGCACCACGCGGATGTTCTCGCCGATGCCGATCTTGCCGCCCAGCTTCTGCTGGATGTATGGTGCTGCGGAAAGGTGGTCGGCGTGGACATGGGTCTCGAGGATCCACTCCACCTCGAGGCCGTTCTCCTGCACGAAGGCGATCACCTTGTCCGCGCAGGCGGTGCTGGTGCGACCGGCCGCGTAGTCGAAATCAAGGACCGAGTCGATGATGGCGCATTTGTTGCTGTTCGGGTCCTTGACAACGTAGTGCGCGGTGAAGGTGTCTTCGTCAAAAAAGGACGTCACTTCGGGCGACATGGTTTCCTCCGTCGGTCGGTTGCGAGTCAGGGGGCAATATACGCACTCCAACACATATAGCAATATTGATATGTATTTTTTTTCGTGCTATGACCACACAGGTCGTATAGGCCAAGCCAAAGGGTGGATAGACACATGCAGACCATGCCACTTGCCTCAGCGCCCCTCGACGAGGAGCCTCGCGGCCTCTCCGAGGAGATGGCCGCCAGCGCCGAAGAGGCTGCGGCCCTGATGAAGACGCTCTCCAACCCGGGACGCCTGATGATCCTTTGCCTGCTGGTGGAGGGGGAAAAGTCGGTCGCCGAACTGGAGCAGCATCTGCGCACCAAGCAGCCCAACGTCTCCCAGCAACTGGCGCGGATGCGTCTGGAGGGCCATGTGCAGGCCCGTCGTGACGGGCGCCACATCTTCTACAGCCTCGCCGACGATCGGGTGCGCGAGATCATCACCGCGCTGCACGGCGCCTTCTGCCCCACTCCAAAGGGTTGACCTGCGTCAATGTGGGCATTCGCATCGCCTCCTAGCATCATGTGATGCGAACGGGAGGACATGATGATCGACATCGAGACACGCCGCCAACAGCTGATGGCCCGACGGGCCGAACTTGCCGCGCGGCTGGAGACGATCGAGCACGAACTCGACGAGCCTCTGGACAAGGACCTGGAGGATCAGGCCGTCGATCTGGAGGATGACGAGGTGCTGGAGACCCTTGGCCTGCAGGGCCAGAAGGAGGTTCGCATGATCGATGCCGCGATGGCCCGCATCGCCGAGGGCGAATACGGATATTGCACGAATTGCGGAGCCGAGATCGCTTCGGAACGGCTCGACCTGCTGCCGGCCACCCCCTTCTGTCGCAATTGCGCGGTCTGAGCCATGCATCCCGAAGATCCGCACCGCGCCAAGGAAATGATGGAAGCCCTTTCGCTGGCCCTCGACCAGCTGGAGGAACGCCCGGCCGAGGCCGCCCGCCTGCATGCCGAACTCAAGGAGCGGGTGGCAGAGCTGCGCGCGCTCGGCCTCGATCTGCCCGACGATCCCGAAGCGCTGGAGGCCTGGCTGGCCGAAGCGCTGGGCGATGCGCCCGACAACCTGCCCGTCTGAGCAATGCCCGCCGGCCCTTGCGCCCGCGCCCCCGCCCGGTAGAACGGGCGGGTCGCATTCGAGGGAGGAACGCATGGAAGGCAAGGACCCGGTTCGCACGGAATTGCAGGGCGAGATCGCACTGGTGACCGTCGACAACCCGCCCGTGAACGCCCTGGCCCATGGCGTCCGCGCGGGCCTTGTCGCCGCGATCGAGGCCTCCGAGGGCGACCCCCGCGTGAAGGCCGTCGTCATCCGTGCCGCGGGGCGCACCTTCCCGGCTGGTGCCGATATCCGCGAATTCGGCCAGCCGCCCCGTGACCCCTGGCTTCCGGCTGTCTGCAACCGGATCGAGGCCTGCACCAAGCCTGTCGTCGCCGCCCTGCACGGCACCGCGCTGGGGGGTGGGCTGGAGGTGGCGCTGGGTGCGCATTACCGCATCGCGCTGCCCTCGGCCCGCGTGGGCCTGCCGGAGGTGACCCTGGGCATCCTGCCCGGCGCGGGCGGCACCCAGCGGACGCCGCGCATCGCCGGTACCGCCGCCGCCCTCGATCTGATGCTCTCGGGCAAGCCCGTCGGGGCCGCCCATGCCCTGGCGATCGGCCTGATCGACGAGATAGCCGAGGGCGACCTGACCGAGGCGGCCCTGGCCTATGCCGCGCGGCTTGTGGCCGAAGGGGCCGGGCCACGCCCGACCCGCGACCGGACCGAGGGGCTGGCGGATGTCGAGGCCGCCCGCGCAGGCATCGCCGCCGCCCGGGCAAAGGTCGAGAAGGAGATGCCGCATCTGGTGGCTCCCATCCGCATCGTGTCCTGCGTCGAGGCGACGCTTGATCTGCCCTTCGAGGAGGGCCTCGACCGCGAGCGCGAATTGTTCGGGGAATGCGTGGTCTCCGACCAGTCGGTGGCCCTGCGCCATGCCTTCTTTGCCGAGCGCCGGGCCGCCCGGGTTCCCGGCCTGGAGGGGGTTGTCCCCCGAGAGATCGCGGCGGCAGGTGTCATCGGTGGCGGCACCATGGGGGCGGGCATCGCGGTGGCATTGCTGCAATCGGGGCTGCCCGTGACCATGATCGAGCGCGACGCGGAGTCACTCGCCCGCGGGCAGGCGGCCGTCCGCGCCGTCTTCGACCGCGCCGTGGAGCGCGGGCGCATGACCGCCGAGACCCGCGAGCAGCATCTCCGCCAGTTCGAGGGTGCCACCGATTACGCCGCGCTGGCCCCGGTCGATCTGGCCATCGAGGCGGTGTTCGAGGAGATGGAGGTCAAGCGCGAGGTTCTGGGCCAGCTTGACGCGGTGCTGCGTCCGGGCGCGATCATCGCGTCCAACACTTCCTATCTCGATCTCGACGCCCTTGCCGCCATGACCTCGCGACCCGCCGATGTGGTGGGGCTGCACTTCTTCTCGCCCGCGAACGTGATGCGCCTGCTGGAGGTTGTCGTGGGTGCCGGGACCGCGCCCGAGGTGGTGGCCGCAGGCTTTGCGCTGGCCCGCAGACTGGGCAAGGTGGCCGTGCGCGCCGGCGTGTGCGAGGGCTTCATCGGCAACCGCATGCTGGCGACCTATCGCCAGGCAGCCGACTACATGATGCTCGACGGGGCCTCGCCCTACGAGATCGACGCGGCCCTGCAGCTTTTCGGCTTTGCCATGGGCCCGTTTCAGGTCACCGATCTGGCGGGCGGCGACATCGGCTGGGCGCGGCGAAAGAGGCTGGCCCCCACCCGCGACCCGGCCCGTCGCTATGTGCGCGTGGCCGATCTGCTGTGCGAGCGCGGCTGGTTCGGCCAGAAGACGGGCCGCGGCTTCTATCTCTACGAGAAGGGCGCGCGCAGGGGCACACCCGACCCCGAGGTTCTGGCCATCATCGAGGCCGAGCGCGCGGCTGCGGGCGTCACCCCCCGCAGCTTCAGCCCCGAGGAGATCGTCGCGCGCTATCTGGCCGCCATGGTCAACGAGGGCGCACGGCTGCTCGATGAGGGCATCGCCCTGCGCCCCTCCGATATCGATGTTGTCAAGCTCATGGGCTACGGCTTTCCGCGCCACCGGGGCGGCCCGATGAAATGGGCCGACCTTGAGGGGCTGCCCGGGGTGCTGGAGAACCTGCGCAACTTCGCCGCTGCGGGCGATGCCTGGCTGTGGGAGCCTGCCCCCCTGCTGGAGCGGCTGGTGGCCGAGGGGCGCGACCTCGACAGTCTGAACGACTGATGCCGGGGCCCGAGCCGCTGGTGCTGTTGCCGGGGCTGGCCTGCGACGCGCGCCTCTGGGCCCCCCAGATCGCCGCCCTTTCCGGCCTGCGCGCGATTCAGGTGGGCCAGATCGCCGGGGCGGACCGGATCGAGGCGCTGGCCGATGCGGTCCTGGCCGATGCGCCGCCGCGCTTTGCGCTGGCGGGGCTGTCCATGGGCGGCATCGTGGCGATGCATGTGCTGGACCGCGCGCCCGAGCGGGTCACCCGGGTGGCCCTGCTGGCCACCGACCCGCTGCCGGATCACCCCAGGCTTGCGCCCCTGCGGGCGTCCCACATCGCCCGCGCCGAGGGCGGGGCGCTGGAAGAGGTGCTGGCCGAGGCGATGCAGCCCGAATTCCTGCATGATGGCCCCCGCCGCGCCGCCGCGCGGGCGGGTGGCCGCGCCCTGGGCCCCGGCCCGGGCCGGGCGGGGGTT
>JAFIEC010000375.1 GCA_020832725.1 Paracoccaceae bacterium
GCCAGCGCGATGCGCTGGCGCTGCCCGCCCGAAAGCTTCACCCCGCGCTCGCCGAGATGCGCATCATAGCCCGTACGACCGCGATGGTCCCGCAACCCCTCGATGAACTCGTGCGCCTCGGCCCGGGCGGCGGCGGCATGCACCTCTGCAAGGGTAGCGCCCGGGCGGCCATAGCGGATGTTCTCGAAGGCGGAGCGGTTGAAGGTGGCGGTGTCCTGGGTGACCATGCCGATCTGGCCGCGCAGGCTTTCCTGAGTGACACCTCGCAGGTCCTGCCCGTCAATGAGGATGCGCCCCCCCTCCGGATCGTGCAGCCGCAGGAGCAGGTTGACCAGCGTGGACTTGCCCGCACCCGAGGCCCCGACGATGCCCACCTTTTCGCCCGGCGCGATGGTCAGGTCGATGCCCTGGATGCCGCCCTGCCTGCGGCCATAGGCAAAGCTGACATCCTCGAACGCAATGCGTCCACGCACGGGCGGCAGAATCACGGCGTCCCGCCCATCGGGCAAGGCGTGAGGCGGGGTCAGGGTGAGGATCCCGTCCTCCACCTCGCCCAGATTGGCGTAGATCGTCATGAGCGTGAAGCTGACCCAGCCGGTCATCTGGGCAATCCTGAGCGCCATGGTGCCGGTCGCGGCGATGTCGCCGGCGCTGGCCTGGCCCAGCGACCACAGCCACAGCGTCAGCCCCACCATGATCACCGGCAGGACACCCGCCAAGGTCATCAGCGCGAACCGGAACGCGGTGGACACCGCCCCGAAGCTCAGCGCCCGGGCGCGATAATGCGCCATGGCATCGAGGGCGGCCCGGTCCTCGTGGGCATCATGGGCAAAAAGCTTCACCGTCTTGATGTTGGTGATCGTGTCCACGACCTGACCGGTCACATTGGCCGACGCCTCGGCCCGCGCCGCCGCGCGCAGGCGGATACGCGGCAGAAACGCCCGGATCAGCGCGAAATAGGCCACCAGCCACAGGGCGAGCGACGCCGCGATGCGCCAGTCGATTGCCACCAGCAGGATCGTGGCCCCGATCAGCGACGCCAGGGCGAATGCGACGGTATTGATCCCCTCGACAACCACATCGGTCAGGGCCCGCGCGGTCTGCATCTGCTTCTGCGCGATACGGCCGGCGAAATCATCGTCGAAGAAACCGACCGACTGGCCCAGCGTGTAGCGGTTGAGTCGCGACAGAACGAGCGGCAGCGCATTCGGCGCGACCACAACCGAGGTAATGGCCGAATTCGCGCCAAAGGCCAGCGGACGCAACAGCAGGAAGAAGGCGACAAAGCCCAGCAACAGCGGGGCGTGGCCCGAGAACAGGCCCGCACCGCCAGCCTCCAGCGCGGTGTCGATCAGCACGCCGAGAATCAGCGCGGTCGCCACCTCCAGCACCCCCGCCAGCGCCGAGATCAGCGCCCCCAGCGCCAGGACCGGCCAGGCCCCGCCCAGCGCCCAGCAGACAAACGGCCAGAGGTCCTGCGGCGGAGGGCCGTCGGCGGGGCGGAAGGCATCGATCATGCGACCAAGCCCTGCGATCATGCTCATTCTGCCGCCTCCGTGCCAATGAAGCCGCCTGATTGCCGCCTCCAGAAGGCGGCGTAAAGCCCGCCACGTGCCAGCAATTCGGCATGGGTTCCCGCCTCGGCGATCCGGCCGTCGTCGAGCACCACGATCCGGTCCATATGGGCGATGGTGGACAAACGGTGTGCGATGGCGATGACGGTCTTGCCCTCCATTACGCCGTAGAGCGTGTCCTGGATCGCAGCCTCCACCTCGGAATCGAGCGCGCTGGTCGCCTCGTCCAGCACGAGAATCGGCGCATCCTTCAGGATGACCCGGGCCAGTGCCACGCGCTGGCGCTGCCCGCCCGACAGTTTCACCCCCCGCTCGCCCACATGGGCGTCATATCCGCGCCGCCCCTCCGGATCCTGCAGGTCGAGGATGAAATCATGCGCCTCGGCACGCCGCGCCGCCGCAAGCATCTCGGCCTCCGTCGCGCCCTCGCGCCCGTAGAGGATGTTGTCGCGCACCGACCTGTGCAGGAGGCTTGCATCCTGGGTGACCATGCCGATGGCGCGGCGCAGGCTCGATTGGGTGACAAGGGCGATGTCCTGCCCGTCGATCAGGATGCGGCCCGCCTCGGCGTCGTAGAAGCGCAGAAGAAGCTTCACGAGCGTCGTCTTGCCCGCACCGGACCGACCGACGAGGCCGATCTTCTCTCCCGGGCGAATGGACAGCGACACGCCCTCGAGGCCGCCGTGGCTGCGGCCATAATGGTGGCGGAGCCCCTCGAAGGTGACGGCCCCCGCATGCACCGCCAGATCGGGCGCTTCGGGCGCATCGGCAAGCTCCAGCGGCTGGGCGATGGTCTGCATCCCCTCGCGGATGATGCCCACCTGCTGAAACAGCGAGGACAGCGACCACATGATCCAGCCCGTCATCGCATTGAGCCGCAGTGTCAGCGCCGCCGCCGCAGCCACCGTGCCGAGGCTGGTCTGCCCTGCCTGCCACATCGCGATGGCCCAGCCGATGACCGCGACGATCAGCAGCCCGTTGATCAGCGTCAGCCACAATTCCATCAGCGTCAGCAGCCGCATCTGACGCTGGAAGGTCTCGCGCGCCCGCTCGATCGCCTCAAAGGCGTAGGCATCTTCACGGGCATCCGCCGCAAAAAGCTTTACCGACTGAATATTGCCGTAGCTGTCCACGATCCGGCCGGTGATGGTGGAGCGGGCATCGGAAAAGGCCTGCGAGGCGCGCGCCACGCGCGGGACCGTCCAGCGGACCAGCGCCAGATAGGCGACCAGCCAGGCCGCCAGCGGCAGCGCCAGTTGCCAGCCGATCTCGGAGAGGACGAACAGCGCGCCCAGCAGATAGATCGTGGCATAGACGATGGCGTCGAACACCTGATAGGTCGCCTCGCCCGCCGCGGGCGCGGTCTGGGTGATGCGGTTGGCGATGCGACCGGCAAAATCGTTCTCGAACCATCCCACCGACTGGCGCAGCACATGCCGGTGAGACCGCCACCGGATCAGGGTGCCGAGGTTGGGCATCATCGACTGGTTGAGCAGCGCCGCACTCAGCGTCTGCACGAGAGGCCGGACGAACACGATGAACAGCGCAATGGCCAGAAGTTCCGGCCCGTGGACACGCAATGCCTCCTGCGGCCCCGCCTCGGCCAGAAGGTCCACCACCCGGCCAGTGTAATAGATCAGCCCCACCTCGATCAGGCCCACCGCCGCCGTCGTCAGCGCGATCGCCCACAGCACCCCGCGGAAGGGCCGCAGGTAGCCCCACATGAACGGCCACAGCCGTGCAGGCGGCACGTCGGCATCGCGATAGGGCTGGTAGGGGTCCACAAGCCCCTCGAAGAAGCGGAACATGAAAGGTATCCTTCCCCGAACGGGTGCCGGGTCCCGAGAGAGAGGCTTAGCGCGAAGCGTGGCCGGGGCAAACCTCTGCGCGCCGTCAGTCGGCCTTCTGGCCCGCCTCGGTCCCGGCCCGGATGAGGGCGGCGCGATCCAGGGAGAAGTCCGAGCGGATCCAGGCAGCCTCGGCCGCCGCCAGCCCGCGGCCCAGCGCAGCGCCCGACAGCCCCGGCATCAGATCGGCCGCCGAGACGGGCAGCGGCGCCTCGGCCCCCCGCGCAGCCTCGCCCGCCAGATCGGAGGGCAATTGCTGGTCTGTGAGGGCCGCGCGCAGGACAGCCCCGTCGCATGCGGCCCCGGCCCCGTGACGATAGGCATCCGCAGCAACCCCGGCTCCCGAGGCCACGAGTTCCCGCAGCATCTCCAGCCTGCGCGTCTCGGCCCGCGACAGCCGCAGGCGTGTCTCGACGTCGACGCCGCCCAGGGCCGCGAGCCTGCGCAGCGGGTCGGGCGGCAGGCCCGCCTGCGCTTCCAGATGCACCAGCGGGGCCAGCGCGCGCGGATCGGCCCCGGGCAAGGCATGGGCCAGGACCCCGGTCATCGCCATCGCCGCCACCGCAGGCGCGGGGTCGGGCGCGGCGAGAAGCTTGCGCATCTCGGCCCCCACCCGCTCGGCCGAAAGCCGCTCCAGCCCTGTGGCATGGGTCGCGGCGGCGGCAAGGCCGTCAGGGTCAAGCCCCTCTGCCGCGTCGCCATAAAGCGCGTGAAAGCGGAAAAACCTCAGGATACGGAGGAAATCCTCGCGGATACGGTCCTCGGGACGGCCGATGAAGCGCACCCGCCGCGCGGCCAGATCCCCAAGCCCGCCCACCGGGTCGGTCAGGCTGCCATCCGCCCGCGCATAGAGCGCGTTCATGGTGAAGTCGCGCCGTGCGGCATCATCCTCGAGCCGGTCGGCAAAGGCGATGACGGCGCGCCGCCCGTCGGTGGCCACATCGCGGCGAAAGGTCGTCACCTCGTGCCCCTCGCCGTCGATCACCACGGTGACGGTGCCATGCTCCAGCCCCGTGGGCACGACACGCCAGCCCCGAGCCTCGGCCAGTTCGGTGACCCGTCCGGGACGGGCATCGGTGGCCACGTCAAGATCGGTGACCGGCACACCCATAAGCGCATTGCGCACACACCCGCCCACGGCATAGGCCTGATGTCCCCCGGCTTCGAGCGTGCGCAAAAGTGATTGCGCCGCGTCGCCATCCAGCCAGGCGCCGCCCACGCGCCTCATCGGGACACCTGCTCGGCCAGCCCCCGCAGGATGCGTGCCGTGGCCCCCCAGATGTAATAGGGGCCGAAGGGCACCGCGAAATAGCGTCGGCGCATGCCGCCTGCCACCAGCGTCTCCACGCGAAAGCGGGAGGGATCGCTCAGATGCGCCCAGGGTGCGGTGAACACCTCGGCCACCTCGTGCGGATCGGGGCGGGGGGAGAAGGGCGCGGTGATCCGCCCCACCACCGGGGTGACGATGAAGCCGGTCACCGTCTCGTGGGGGGGCAAATGCCCCAGCACCTCGACATGCGCAGGGTCAAGGCCCACCTCTTCCTCGGCCTCGCGCAGCGCGGTGGCGATGATGTCGGCATCCGTCGGCTCCTGCCGCCCGCCGGGAAGGGCGATCTGCCCGGCATGGGTGCGCAGGCCCGCCGCGCGGCGCGTCAGCACCATCTCCACGGCACCATCCCGCCCGACCACGAGAGGCACCAGCACCGAGGCGGGCCGCAGGGGGTGATTGTCGGGCCGTGGCGGCCTCGGATTCAACTCGAAATCGGAGCTGGGAGCCGCGGGCGGGTGGGCCAGCGCCGCGCGCAGACGCTCGACCGGATCACTGCTTGCATTGTGCATCACCTGTCGTCCTGCTCCGGCCGCGCATCCTGCGCCTCGAACCCCAGCGTGGCGGGATCGAAACGGTAATGGGCGCCGCAGAACTGGCAATCGGCGGTCACCACACCCTCGGGCGTGGTCATCCGGGCGATGTCGCGGGCCGAGTAGATGGACAGGGTCTGCCGCACCTTGTCGACCGAGCAGGTACAGCCAAAGCGCAGGGCCTGGGGGTCGAACACCCGGACCTGCTCTTCGTGAAACAGCCGGAACAGCAACTCGGGCGGGGTCACCCTTGGCCCAAGCAGCTCGATCTCCTCCACCGTATCCAGCAGGAGGTTCGCCCGCCGCCAATTGTCTCCCTCATCCGCAGCCAGCAGGTCTCCCGCCTCCAGCAAGCCGTCCTCGCCGCTCGCCTCGCCCAGCGCGACATGGGGAGAGGCCTTGGGCATGTGCTGCAACATGATGCCCCCCGCGCGCCAGCCCTCGGCCCCGCCCGGCTGGCGCGACCGACCGATGGACAGCGCAAAGCGCGTCGGCAATTGCTCCGACTGGGCGAAGTAGGTCGCTGCGCAATCGCCCAGCGAGTCCCCCGTCAGCGGCGTTATCCCCTGATAGGGCTGGGTGCCGCTGCCCTGATCGATCAGCAGGCCGAAGACCCCGCGACCGAGCCGGGGAAACCAGGGGCCACCCCCTTCCAGCCTTTCGGCGTCGAAACCCGCATAGGCACGCAGCCGCGCGGGTGCCCCTTCGGCAATGGGGGCGAAATAATCCGTGGCGATCAGTCGGATCGGCCCGTCGCCGCGCACCTGAAGCGACAACTTCCAGCGCAGATTCATCGTCTGGCCCACAAGTGCTGTCAGCACCACCGCCTCGGCCACCGCAGCCTCGACCGCCGACGGATAGGCATGCTGCTCCAGCACGCGGGCCAGCGTGGCATCGAAGCGCCCGATCCGCCCGCGGATGTCCGACCGGTCCAGCTGGAAGGGCAGGACCGAATCGTCCCAGGCGATGCTTTGGGTCTCAGTCATGAAGGGTAATCTTTCCGATGTGTCCTGCGGCAATCCACGGTGCCACGTCGCAGCCCCTGTGCCTTGTTCGAGCAGCAGTATATATGGCCCGCAGGCGCGCTGACCAAGAGGCCCCATGCTACCCCGACTGGGTGAACCCATCCGCCCCGGCATCCGCTATGTGACGCGGCCCGGCGCCTATGCGATCCTGATGCGCGAGGGTCAGATCCTGCTGACGCATCAGCAGCGGCCTCGCTCTGAAGTCCAGTTGCCCGGGGGCGGCATCGACCCGGGCGAGGCACCCCTCGTCGCACTGGCCCGCGAGGCGCGCGAGGAGACGGGCTGGAGCGTCTCCCTCACGCGCAGGTTGGGGGCCTATCAGCGGTTTGTCTTCATGCCCGAATACGACCTGTGGGCGCGCAAGGTCTGCCACATCTATCTGGGCCGGCCCGTCCTGCGCCTGTCGGAGCCGACGGAACCCGGTCATACCGCCCTGTGGATGGCGCCGGAGGCGGCCCTGGCAGAGCTTGCCTCGCCCGGCGACCGGGTAATGCTTGCCCGATATCTGGGCATTGCAGCACAGCTCAGCCGAGGGGCACGACGCAATCGCACACCCTGAGGCGCACCCGCGTGCCAACCTGCACCGGCTGACCCGGGCCGCTGATCACCAGCATCCGCCGCCCGCCATCCTCGACCCAGTAAAGCTGATCATGGCCGCGAAATTCCCGCTCCACCACCACGGCAGAGGCGTTGGGATCGGGGGCAAGCATGATCTGCTCGGGCCGCACCGCGATGCTGACCGAGCCATCCGCGAACCGCGACAGCGGCAGCGGCCCCAGCGGCGTGTCGGCATTCAGCCCCGACGCAACGCCGGTCACGATGTTGGAACGTCCGATGAAACTTGCGACAAAGGCATTGGCCGGGTTGCGATAGATCTCGTCGGGCGTGCCCACCTGGACCACGCGGCCCGCGTCCATCACCGCGATGCGGTCCGACAGCGCCAGTGCCTCTTCCTGGTCATGGGTGACGAGGATGCCGGCCGCCCCGGCCGCCTGCAGAAGCTTGCGCACCTCCTGGCGGGTATCCACGCGCATGGCGGCATCGAGATTGGAGAAAGGTTCGTCCAGAAGCACGAGCGGCGGTGCCACCGCAAGGGTGCGCGCAAGCGCGACGCGCTGCTGCTGCCCGCCCGAAAGCTCATGGGGCTTGCGCTTCTCGAAGCCGGACAGCGCCACCAGTTCGAGCATCTCGCGCGCCCGCGCCAGCGCTGCCTGCCGCCCAAGGTGGCGCAGGCCAAAGCGGACATTGTCGAGCACCGACAGATGCGGGAACAGGGCATAATCCTGAAACACGATCCCGATGCCCCTCTCCTCGGGTGGCAAGTCGGTGATGTCGCGGCCGCGCAGGACGACCCGCCCCGAATCGGGCTGTTCGAAACCGCCGATCATGCGCAGCGTCGTGGTCTTGCCACAGCCCGAAGGACCGAGCAGAGCCACCAGTTCGCCCTCACCGACGGAGAAACCCACATCCTGCACCGCAGGGGCGGCAGTCTGCTCGAAGTGCCGTGTCAGCCCCTCGACCCGCAACAACTCGACAAAGGGCTTTCGGCGGATCGATGGCGGATCGACTGGCAGCACGAAATCGCGCATGATGATGCTCTTCTGCAACCACGGCCCCCATCACCCGCCCGGCGCGGCACTGCGCCCAGGCGGGGCCGAAAACCAACCTCAACACTCAGGTATGCGAAACGGGCCCCGGGGTCAAGCAGCGGCGCCATGCCGGGCTTGGCCTGCGCCGCGTATCCGGGCTATTGCATCGATCATGCTGCGCATCTCCGACACCATCGCCCTGCAGGACTGGGAACTGATCGAGACCTTCTCCCGGGCGTCGGGGCCCGGCGGGCAGAATGTGAACAAGGTCGAGACCGCAGTGGAATTGCGTTTCGAAGCGGCCCGCAGCCCCGCCCTCTCGCCCGCAGTCAAGGCCCGGCTGCGGCGACTCGCCGGGCGGCGATGGACGGCCGACGGGGCGATCGTCATCCGCGCAGAGACCCACCGCTCCCAGGCGCGCAACCGCGAGGACGCCCGCGCGCGGCTGGCCGAACTTGTCCGCGCCGCGCTGGTCGCACCCCGCGCGCGCATCGCCACACGGCCCACCCGGGCCTCGGTCCGGCGCAGGCTTCAGGCAAAGGCCCAGCGCGGCGCGATCAAGTCGGCGCGCAAGGCGCCACCCCCCGGAGAGGATTCATGAACCACCTAGACCCCACGGCCAGCCCCGCCCGCGACGCGGCGCAAGCCCTCGAGGCGCGGCGCCGACGCCTGCTCGGACCGGGCGTGCCCACCTTCTACCGCGAGCCGCTGCACATCGTGCGCGGCGAAGGGGTGTGGTTGTGGGATGCCGGGGGACAGCGCTATCTGGACTGCTACAACAACGTCCCCCATGTCGGCCATTGCCACCCGCGTGTCGTGGCCGCCATCGCGGAACAGGCCGCGCGGCTCAATACGCACACGCGATATCTGCACGAGGGCATCCTCGATTACGCAGAGCGTCTGGTGGCATTGTTCGGCCACGATCTGAAGAACGTGGCGATGGTCTGCACCGGCTCGGAGGCCAATGACATGGCGCTTCGGATGGCACAGGCGGTGACGGGCCGGACCGGCCTGATCGCCACCGACAACACCTATCATGGCAATACCGCCGCCGTGAGCCAGCTTTCCGCCCGCAAGCCGCCCATCGGGGGCTATCCTGCCCATGTCCGGCTGGTGCCCAGCCCCGAGAGCCTGTGCCCCGACAGCATCGAGGTGCAGGCGGCCCGCTTCACCGCCGGGGTGGAGCGGGCCATCTCCGAGCTGGAGGCAGAGGGGCACGGGCTGGCCGGGATGATCCTGTGCCCGTTCCTCGCCAACGAGGGCTTTCCCGAGGTGCCTCGCGGCTTCTTCAGCGGGGCCGCCGCCGCAGTGCGCCGCGCGGGCGGCCTGATCGTCGCCGACGAGGTGCAGCCGGGCTTCGGACGGCTCGGCCGCGTGATGTGGGGCCACGAGGCGGTGGACCTCACCCCGGATGTGGTGACGCTGGGCAAGCCCATGGGCAATGGCCACCCCGTCGCCGCAACGGTCACCCGGCCCGAGATCATGGCCGCTTTTCGCGAAGCGTTTTCCTATTTCAACACCTTCGGCGGCAACCCCGTCTCCTGTGCTGCGGCGATGGCGGTTCTGGATGTGCTGGAAGACGAGGGACTGATGGCCAATGCCGAGACTGCGGGGGCCCATGCCCGCCGCCTGATGGGCGCGATCCGCCATCCGATGCTGGCCGAGGTGCGGGGGGCCGGGCTGTTCTTCGGCGCTGAATTCGTCGATCCCGAGACAGATGCCCCCGCACCCGATTTCGTGATCGAGCTGGTCGAGGCCATGAAGGCGCGCGGCGTGCTGCTCAACCGGATCGGACGACACGGGAACACGCTCAAGATCCGCCCGCCAATGCCCTTTTCCGTGGCCGAGGCCGACATGCTGGCCGATCGCCTTCAGGACGCGCTCGACAGCCTGCCGCTTCCGGCATGAGCATGGCAGAGGCACAGGCAGCCCTTGCGGCATGGGGCCCGGCCGACGTGGTGCGGCTGATCAAGGACCGTGAGAACGCGGTCTTCGAGGTTCGGCTGGCCACCGGCGTGAGGGCTGCACTGCGGCTGCATCGCAGCGGCTATCAGAGCACGGATGCCATCCGTTCGGAATTGTGGTGGATGGGTGCGCTGGCCGATCGCGGGTTTCCTGCCCCGCGGCCGCTGCCTGCCGCCGGGGGTGTGCTGGTCGCCGAGCGGGAAGGGGAGCGGGCTGCCTCGCTTCTGGAATGGGTGGAGGGCGCGCCGATCGGCGCAGGCGGGGTGGCGCTGGTCGGGACGCCGGGAGAAATCGCGCAACGCCACCGGGCATTGGGCGCGCTTGTAGCCCGGCTTCATGCGGTGACCGACCGGCTTGCGCGCCCCGCATGGTTCACCAGGCCAGCTTGGGACGCCGACGCCTTTCTGGGCGCAGAGCCGTTCTGGGGGCCGTTCTGGCGGAACCCGGCCCTCTCGCGATCCGAGGCAGAGCTTCTTCTGCAGGCACGGGCCACCGCCCGGCAGGCCCTTTCGGAGCTGGAGGCGAGCGGGGCGGACATGGGGCTGATCCATGCCGATCTGCTGCGCGAGAACGTCATGCAGCGCCCCGACGGATCCCTTGCCCTGATCGATTTCGATGATTGCGGTCCGGGTTTTCGCCTCTACGATCTTGCCACCGCCCTGTCGCAAAGCGTGGGTGAGCCCGGACTTGCGGACCGGGCAGAGGCATTGCTCGAGGGCTATGCCGCCGATCGCGCGCCCGGCGCGGGTGCCGCTGCTGCATTGCCGCTGCTGCTGATGCTGCGGCTGTGCGCAGCCTGCGGCTGGCAGGTCCCCCGCGCCGGGGGCGACCGGGCACGCCTGCGGCGGGTGGCCGTGCTGGCCGTCGCGGCTGCCCGGGGCTGGTTGCACAATGGTGGCTGGCCGGCAGCCCTGCAGGAGTGACTGCCCGCGATGCGGGGCCAGACAGGCCGGCCCCGCGCGCCCTGGCTAGACGGGTGCGATGATCATCACCGCCAGGCTGTAGATCAGGATACCGGCAAAGAACGCCACGGTGCCCCAGATCTGGAGTTTCTCGCGCATCTGCGCCTCCATGAAGAGGATGTCGGGAACGGGTTGCGTTCAGACACTCTCCAAAGGCGGGGCGCGCGACCGGAAACCGGGGGCGGGGCGGGCATCCGCCCGCGCACGATATGCCCCGTGCCGCAGCACCGGCGGTGCGATGGCAGGGACGGTGGGATCCGCAACAACGGGCCCGGCGGTCTCGTCGGCACCTGCTCTGTCATGTGCTGCGGGCGCAACCTCGGCGACCGAGATCGCCTCGGCGGGCACAAGCGCCCCTCCTCCGGGGCCGCCCCAGAGCACAAGCGCGATTGCAAGGAGAACGAGAGAGAAGCGCGTGGCCATGCCGATCACCGAAGAAGCCAACATCAGCAGGCGCAGAACGGAGACATTCCGTCAACGCCCTGCACATGTGTTCAACGGCTGCCGGGCGGGGGCGTCTCGGGCGAGGGTGCCGCACCCCGCCCCGTTCCGTCGTCGTCGCCAGCAGGCGGATGCAGCGCGCGCGCAAAGCTCTCGGCCACCTCGCCCGCATTGCGCAACCACAGGTCGCGCTGGGAAAAGGGCACCTCGACGCCCTCTTCCTCGAAGCGGCGGGCGACCTCGTAGTTCATATCGGACTGGGCGCGCAGCATCCATGTGACGTCGCGCAGGATTGCGCGGATCTCGAATTCCAGCGAATCCGCGCCGAAGGATGTGAACAACACGGTGGGCGGCGGATTGAGAAGCACCATCGGGTGTTGCTCGGCGACCTCCAGCAGGATCTTCTCGACCTTGCGGGGATCGGTCCCATAGGCCACGCCCACCTTCACGATCACCCGGCCCAGCAGGTTGGTATGCGTCCAGTTGGTCACCGGCTGGGAGATCAGGTCGGCATTGGGCACGATGACGGTGGAGCGGTGGAAGGTCTCGATGGTCGTAGAGCGCACCGAGATGCGGCGCACCCAGCCAGAGACGCCGCCCACCTCGACCCAATCGCCGATCTTTATGGGCCGCTCCACCAGCAGGATGATGCCGGAGACGAAATTCGACACGATCGCCTGCAGGCCAAAGCCGATCCCCACCGAAAGCGCGCCTGCCACGATGGCAAGGTTGGACAGATCGAGACCCGTTGACGTGATGGCCGCCAGCGCGGCGACGAAGATGCCGACATAGCCCGTCCCCGTGACCAGCGCCGCCTGCCCGCCCGGATCGATCCGCGTGTTGGGCAGAAGCGACGAGCGCAGCGTCGCCTGCAGCAGGCGCGTCAGCGTATAGCCCACCGCAAAGATGACCACGAAGGTCAGCACGTCGGCCAGCGAGATGCGCGCCTCGCCCAGGGCTACGCCCGAGCGCGCAAGCTCCAGAAGCCCCAGCAGATCGGCTTCGCGCGCGCCCCAGACCAGGAGCAGGATCGGAATCAGCGACAGGGAAATCGTGATGCCGATCAGTGATGGCACCAGCGCGCCAGGCCCCGCCCCCGGCCCCGCGCCAGTCGGAAGGAACGTCGCGTACAGGCGGCGGTAAAGGTCCGACAGCCCGCCCTGCAGAACCACCGCAAGCGCCACGACACCCAGCGTATGAATCGCGGGATCCACGGTGGCCCGGGCAAAGGCGAAATAGCCGATCGCCGCCATCACCGGCCCGGCCAGCGCGACAAGCAGTGCCCCCCGCGACAGCAGCATCACCACCCTGTCCTGGATCGAGCGCTCTTCCTCCTCGGTCGCCGCCCGCACCTGGGCACCCAGCAGCAGCGCAAGCCGTATCAGCAAGAGGCCGGCAGCCAGCGTGACGGGGAAGGACAGGACGATCCAGCTTGTCTCGGACAATTCGGGACGCACGGCCGCGCGGTCCAGCAAGATGCGCAGTGCCAGCGTCATCCCCAGGGCGGTCGCGACCCGTCTGCCCACGGCCCGTGCCTCGGGCGGCAGCGACAGGGCCCAGCCCGCCTCAGCCCCCTCGGCCACGAACACCGCATTGCCCAACCAGCGGCCAGCCAGTATGGCAAGCCCGGCAGGCACGATCGCATCGACAAGCGCAAGGCCGCGCGGCCCGGCAAGGCCGGTCTGGGCCAGCGCCTCGGCCAGCATCCACAACCCCGCGACCGGAAGCGCCACCGCTGTGGCCGCCTGCACGAACACCTCGCCCGGCAGGGCGCGCGCGCCAAGGCGTTCCCCGATCCAGCCAAGCATGGCATGCCCCCAGCGCCGGGCCCTCAGGATCAGCACCAGCGCCGCCGCCAGCAGTGCGAGGATCACCGGCAGGTTCTGGCGCAGGTCCGCCCGGCGCTGGGGAGCGGCCCAGGCATTGCGGATCTCGACGCGCGCACCATCGAGATAGGCCAGCGATTCCGCCGCAGCGCGGGGCCAGAGCGCGGGGTTGAGTGGCGAGGGGCCAAGGCGGACCAGCGCCTCGGCCTGACGGTCGCGGATGATGCGGTCGATTTCCCGGATCAGCCCGTCGGCACGGCGAAACGCCTCTTCTGCGGCGATCTGCGGGCCGGCCGCCCGCTGCAGCTGATCGGTGAGCTCGGCGCGGCGCGCTGCGATCTCGGGCGGCTCTGTCGCATCGGCCTCCGGGGCCGGGCCCAGCGCCTCGAGCTGCCCGCGCAGGGTCGCCAACCGGGCCCGCGACGCATCCTGCTGAGCGAGGAAACGCGCGCGCCATTCCACCAGCTGGCCGCGCAGCGCCTCAAGCGCGGGCGTGGACGCCAGCCCCAGCTCGGTCACCCGCTCGGCCCGGACGGCCACGCGTTGCCATTCCTCCAGATCGACGCCTGCTCGGCTGTCCTGCGCCATCGCCACCGGCGACACGGCAAGCATCGACAGCGCCAGAAACACGCTGAGCATGAGGCGCATGGCCTGCCTGCGCACCTGCGCGGCGAGGGGAGTGTTCATTCGGTCTCGGCCACGTCCGGCACCGCCCGGGGCGCATTGTCCAGCCAGCGGGGAACGGGCAGGTTGCGCTCTCGCAGGAAGGCGGGGTTGAACAGGCGCGACTGATAGCGGGTGCCGTAGTCGCACAGGATCGTCACGATGGTGTGGCCGGGGCCCATCTCGCGGGCCATCCGGATCGCCCCTGCGATGTTGATCCCTGACGATCCGCCCAGGCACAGACCCTCGTGTTCCAGCAGATCGAACACCACCGGCAGCGCCTCGGCATCGGGAATGCGATAGCAGAAATCGGGGCGGAACCCTTCGAGGTTGGCGGTGATGCGCCCCTGGCCGATGCCCTCGGATATCGACGAGCCTTCGGAGCGCAGCACGCCTTCGGTATAGTAACTGTAGAGCGCCGCCCCGTCGGGATCGGCCAGCCCGATCCTGACGCCCCGGGGCTGCAGCGCCTGGGCGACCCCCGCCAATGTGCCCCCCGAGCCGACCGCGCAGATGAATGCATCCACGCCGCCTCCGGTCTGCTCCCAGATCTCGGGGCCGGTCGTCTCGACATGGGCCTGACGGTTGGCGACATTGTCGAACTGGTTGGCCCAGATCGCGCCTGCGGGCTCGGACGCCGCCAGCGCCTCGGCCAGCCGACCCGAATAGCGCACGAAATTGTTGGGCTTGCTGTAGGGGGCTGCGGGCACCTCCACCAGGGTGGCACCGGCCAGCCGCAGCATGTCCTTCTTTTCCTGGCTCTGGGTCTCGGGAATGACGATGACGGTCCGATAGCCCATCGAGGCCCCCACCAGCGCCAGCCCGATGCCCGTATTTCCGGCCGTGCCCTCGACAATCGTGCCCCCGGGACCCAGCGCGCCCCGCGCAACCGCGTCGCGGATGATGTAGAGCGCAGCCCGGTCCTTGACCGACTGGCCGGGGTTGAGGAACTCCGCCTTGCCGAGGATCTCGCAGCCGGTTGCCTCCGAGGCATGGCGCAGGCGGATCAGGGGCGTATTGCCCACGGCTTCGGCAAGCGAGCGGCGGATGGTCATGGGGCGCTCCGTTCGGGTTCGGCCTTCTTGATAGGCAGGGCCGCGCCCGAACTCAAGCCGGGCGGCCCGATGCCTCGCGCAGCCGTGTGCGGTTGCGTTCCAGCCAAAGCAGCGACAGCAGCAGCGGACCGCTGCGGATCTCGCCCGCCGCCGCCGCTTCCAGGGCGCGGGCAAGAGGCACGACCAGCGCACGGATATCCTCGCCCTCGTCGTCGCGGCCAAAGATGCCGCCCGCCCCGGCAAGGTCGCATTCGGCCACGAAGGCGGCGATATATTCCGACACGGCACCGGGAGAGGGGTAGTAGTCCGCGATGCGATGCAGCCGGGCGTGGGCGATGCCTGCCTCCTCGTGCATCTCGCGCAGGGCGGCCTGTTCGCAGCTTTCCCCCGGATCGCGCCGCCCGGCCACCGGCTCGAGCATCCAGGGCCGACGGTCGCAGCGCGCCCAGGGCCCGGCGCGGAACTGCTCCACGATCAGAACCTGATCGGTGGACGGATCCCACGGCAGGACCGTCACGGCATCACCCATCATGAACACCGCGCGCGCCGCAGGGTCACTCATGCCGCCCCGAAACAGGCGGTGGCGCATCTCGTGGTGCTCGATGGCAAAATACTCGGCATAGGGTCGTCCCGGCGGCGGGGCCGCGACATCCTCGGGGCCAAGACCCGCCCCCAGGATGTCGGGCGGGTCAGCGGCCCGCCCTGACAGGCGCGCCTGCGCCCGCATCCTGATCTGGGCATAGCCGCGATAGATCTCCTCGGACGGTTTGCGGCCGTGCCAGGCCATCACCTCCACCGCAGCCTCGGCGGCCAGCCCGCAATCAGCCGCGCGCCATGCCTCGAAGGTCCATGGCCCGCCATCCTCAAGGCCCGTCTCGACAGGCAGGAAGGCACGCGCCACCCTCTCCTCGCCCCCCGCCATGACGACGACCTGCTCCAGCCGGTAGAGATGCGCCCCCTCGTAGAAGCGCAACCGCTCCAGCGCGGGGCCGTCGATACCCTCGACAAGACAGCCCCTGGCGATTGCCCCGGGGGCGGGACGCAGGAAGGGATAGTCACCCTGCGCCACGCGCCGCACGTCCCAGCCGGCAAGAGCCGCCGGGCGGGGCCGAAAGGCGGCCTCGGGCAGCCCGCTCACGGTCGCCAGCAATGCCATGTCGCGCAGGGTGCCATAGAAGAAAAGCCGCTCCATCGCTATCTCCAGCGCCTGTTGGCCAGTTCCGCCAACAGCCCCGCCAACGCACCGCCCAGCAGCATCAGCGCCCAGAAGCGCGGATCGAGGGACAGCAGCGCATAGTCGCGGATCGAGTCGAATGTGCCGGTCAGCGCATCGACCAGCCCGCCGAAATGCCGACGCGTGGCCCGGATCAGCATCTCGCGGATGGAAAAGACCACAAGCGCCAGCACGAAGAGCGTGATCGCTGCCCTCAGGCCGGTGCCTGTAGCGGGCCCAAGCCCCCGCCCCACGCCACCACCCAGCACACGCCATCCCGTCACCGCCCCAAGGCCCGCAGAAACGGGGGCGAAATAGGTCGCCCGGGTGCCCTCGGGCAGAAAGGTGTAGAACAGCGACGCCCCGGCGAAGCCCAGGACCGCAAGGCAGATCGCCGCCACCAGCTTTGCCGCAGTCGGCACCCCGCGCTTCAGCCGGGCCGCGCGACCGTGACCTGGGTCACGTCGCAATTGCCGCCCTGAAAGGCCGCTGCACAGGTGGCGAGGTAGAAGTTCCACATGCGCCGGAACCGCTCGTCAAAGCCAAGCGGTGCAATCTCGTCCCAGGCGTCGTTGAACGAATCGTACCAGCGCCGCAGGGTCATGCTGTAGCTCTCGCCGAATTCCTGCGAGCCGATGCGATCGAGGCCCGCTCCTGCGATCTGCGCATTCAGCGCCCCGGGGCTGGGCAGCATCCCGCCCGGAAAGATGTATTTCTGCATGAAATCGACGCCCTTGCGATAGGTCTCGAACTGGCTTTCGCGGATCGTGATGACCTGCAGCGCCGCCTGCGCCCCGGGCTTCAGGCGCTCGCGCACCACGCTGAAATAGGTGGGCCAGTATTTCTCGCCCACCGCCTCGAACATCTCGATCGAGGCGATGGCGTCGTAGC
>JAFIEC010000190.1 GCA_020832725.1 Paracoccaceae bacterium
CCAGCGCCACCAGAAGCCAGAAGCTCTGGTTCGGGAAGGGCGAGAAATCTAGCTGTGGCATGGGCGTGACCTCCGCCAGTGGAAAGGGGGCCGCGAGGATGCGCGACGCCGGGGCGCCGCCCCGGCCGGGGCCGGGGCGTGTTGCCTCAGACGGCGAACAGCAGCAGCAGGGCCACCAGGAACGAGAAGATGCCCAGTGCTTCGGCAAAGGCGATGCCGATGAACAGGAACGCAGTCTGCCCGGCCGCGGCCGAGGGGTTGCGCAGGGCACCCGCGAGATAATTGCCGGCAATGTTGCCCACACCGAGGGCTGCGCCGCCCATGCCGATGGTGGTCAGGCCAACGCCGATATACTTGCCGAGCAGTGCGAGATCGCCTTCCATGATGGTCTCCTGTGTGTGGAATGGCTGAAAACTGTCCGTCGCCGGATCAGTGATGCGGGTGCAGAGCGTCCTTGAGATAGACGCAGGTGAGGATCGTGAAGACGTAGGCCTGGATCAGGGCCACCACGAGTTCCAGCGCATAGAGCGCCGAGACCGCAAGGATCGGCACGAAGGCCGCGATGCCCATGGCACCTGCGAAACCCGCAAACACACTGGCCACCGCAAGGCCCGCCATGATTGCCCCGGCAAGACGAATGCTGTGGCTGACGGGGCGGACGAAATACGAGATCACCTCGATGATGGCGAGGATCGGCCGCAACGCCAGCGGTGCCTCGGAAACCCAGAACAGGCTGAGGAACGCGCTTCCGTTCTTGACGAAACCCACGACGGTCACGGTGACGAACACCATCAGCGCCAGCGTGGCGGTGACCGCGATATGGGATGTCGTGGCAAAGGCACCGGGGATCAGCCCCAGCATGTTCGACAGCAGGATGAACAGGAACAGGGTCAGGATATAGGGAAAGAAGCGCAGGCCGTCCTTGCCCGCCACATCCTCGACCATCTTGTGGATGAAGCCATAGAGCATCTCGGCGACCGATTGCGAGCGGCTGGGCACGATCGAGCGCCCCCGCGCACCCAGCACCATGAGTGCGGTCACCGCCGCGACGGCCACCGCCATCCACAAGGTCACATTGCTGATGGAATAGAATGCCAGCGCGTCGCCGCCGAACAGCGGCTTGACGTTGAACTGCTCCATCGGCTTGATTTCGAGACCGCCTTCAGCCACGCGTTTCGTCCTTCTGGGGCGGTTTCGCGGCTTGCGCCGCCTCTGCCGCCTGCTTCGCCTCGACCTCGCGGGCTGTGCGCATCATCGTGCGCACACCGGCCGCCAGGCCCAGCAGGGTGAACAGCATCAGGAGCCACGGCCCAGTGCCGAACAGCGCGTCAAAGCCCAGCCCCATGCCGACCCCGATGACGATGCCCGCCACCAGTTCGGTGACCATGCGCCAGGCGATCTGCCCCTGGGCCACATGGTCGGTGCCGCGCTCTGCCGGCCTGTCGCGTTCCCTGATCGCGTCGAGGCGGGCCTCGAGGGCCGCCAGCCGTGCGCGCTCGGATGCGTCAGACGAGCCGTCCGACATGTGCCAGACCCCCGCAACCTGTCGGGCGTCTTGCTACGGGCGGGGGCTGCATGAGTCAAGGCCCGATACGGCGGGGGCGATATCCTGTAAAACCATGAATATAAAAGGAAAAAATTTCACGTGCTGCCTGTGACGCGCGCGTCTGTCGCCGCGGCGCGGCACAAATGCGGGCGTGGGCATGTTCAACCGCAGGGTTGAACAAGATTGCGGGGCGGGCCGCAGCGGGGTAGCAAGGCGCATGTCCGACCCGCTTGCCCATGTCTGACCCGCTGGATCGTGCCTTTGCAGCGCTGGCCGACCCGACCCGACGGGCGATCCTGTCGATGCTGCTGGAAGATGACATGGCGGTGACCGACGTGGCGGCACCATTCGACATCTCGCTGGCCGCGATCTCCAAGCATCTGGGCGTGCTGGCCTCGGCGGGCCTGATCAGCCAGGAGCGGCGGGGCCGGGTGAAATGGTGCCGGCTGGAGCCCGAGGCCTTGCGCGCGGCCAGTGTCTGGATGCAGGCCTTCGGACAGTTCGAGCCGGTGGACCTCGATGCGTTCGAACGGTTCCTTGCAACCGAGCTTGCCCCCGCCGACACCGGCGAGGAGGCAGGGCCCTGAGGGCGGTGCCGGTCAGGACGGACCGGCTGGCCGCCTGTCATTCGGGACGCCCTGTGCAATCCCGCCTTCGCCTTGCTGCGGTAGCCCCCCGGGTGTGGTCAGCCCGCCCATGGTGCGCGCCTCTTCCTTGAGCAGAAGCACAAGCGCCAGCGCGCTCAGCCCGATGCCGGGCAGGATCAGCGCGGGCGGCACCCCGTTGCCCAGCGCCACTTCCCACAGGATCACCCATGTGGGGGTGAGGTAGGTATAGGCCATCACCTTGGCCGACGGCAGGCGCATGGTGGCATACATCAGCAGAAAGGCCGTGGCCGCCGAGGCGAAGATCGCCAGATAGAACAGCGTGACCCACACGAACAGCGGCAGCGCGGCCCAGTCGGTCGCAAGGATGTCGCGCGCGCCCCACAGGACAAGCACGATCAGCCCGCCCGTCATCACCCCGAAGGTGACGACCAGCGCGGGCTCTCCCCGGTTCAGGCGCAGCAGCAGCGGCGTATAGAGCGCATGGGCCACGCAGCCGGCCAGATAGATCATCTCGCCACGGCCCACCTCGAATGCGAGAAGCGCTCCGGGATCGCCGCGAAAGATCACCCACAGCGCGCCCGCAGCGCCGACCGACAGCCCCAGCGCCAGACGCGGTGTCAGGACCTGTGCCAGCAGCACATAGCCAAAGCCCGCCGTCAGCAGGGGCGTCAGGGTAAAGACGGCGCTGGCCGAAACGGCGGGTGCGGTCTTCAGCCCCTCGAACATCAGGACGAAATAGACGGCGAAGATCGCCCCCAGCAGCAGATAGCGCCAGGGTGCCCTGAAATCCGCGCGCCGCAGGCCCGGCCCGGCCAGGGCGACGATCACCCCCAGCATCAGCGCGGAGATCAGAAAGCGGAAGGCGTTCAGCGCAGTGGGCGCGATCTCGTTGGCGGCCATCGCGCCAAGGCTGCAGGAGCCCGCGCCCATGGCCGAAAACAGCAGCATCGCCCCGTGGCCCTCGGCCCGGCGGGAGAGTTTCATACGATCTCCTCGCTGTCGGGCGGGGGGGGGGCCGCGTTCCAGTGCCGGGCCCCGGCGCCCCGGGCCTGCACCATCGCAGGAACATTGGCGGGGCGGTGCACCGCCACGTGGGTGACCCGCCATAGCGGCGAGGCAAAAT
>JAFIEC010000391.1 GCA_020832725.1 Paracoccaceae bacterium
TTTCACCACGACGACACCGTCTTTGTCACCCACGGCGCACCCGATTGCGAAAGCCGCCAGGTCTTCAAGAAGGTGCTGCGCAATGGCGCGGTCGGGGTCTTTCAGGGCAAGATCCTGGTGCGGTCCGAAGCCCAGCGCACCGACGGCTACCAGATCAGCCAGGGGCTTCTGCTGGACGAGGACAGCCAGTTCCTGGCCAAGCCGGAGCTGGAAATCTATGCCGATGACGTGAAGTGTTCGCACGGCTCCACCGTCGGGGCGATCGATGAGGAGGCGCTGTTCTACCTCATCTCGCGCGGGGTGCCCCGGGCCGATGCCCAGAACATGCTGCTTCTGGCCTTCCTCTCCGAGGCCATAGAAGAGGTGGAGTCGGAGGTGCTGCGCGAGGATCTGGTCTCGCGGCTGGAGGCCTGGCTGACCCGCAGGCGGCGCTGATGTCGGTTGCCGCCGAGATCGTGCGGTCGTGGTGGAGCCCCCGGAGGACCATGGCCCGCGTTCTGGGCTCCGGTGCCGGAGAGGAGCGCGCGCTGGCCTTTCTGATGATCGCCTGTCTGCTGTTCTTCATCGCGCGCCTGCCTGCGCTGCAGGTGCGCGCCGAGCAGGCGGACGGCTTGCCCTTTGCCGGGCTGGCGGCAGGCGCGGCGCTGGGGGCGATGATCCTCGCCCCGCTTGTCTTCTACGGGCTGAGCACGCTCTCGCATTGGGTGGCGCGCGCGCTTGGCGGGCGGGGCAGTGCCTTTGCCGCGCGGCTTGCACTGTTCTGGAGCCTGCTTGCCGTGGCGCCGCTCGTCCTGCTGGTCTCGGCGCTTGGCACGTTGCCCGGCCTGGACCAGCTGACAGGCCGTGCGGGGCTGGCGGTGGGGCTTCTGTTCCTCTTCATCTGGGTGAACTCGCTGCTCGAGGCCGAAAGAGCCCGGTGATGGCGGACGCGGATTCGACCGCAATTCGCCTAAATTTGATCCGAATTGCGCGCGACCTTGAGCGTCGGGAATCGAGACCCGCTGCCGGGGAATGCTGCCATGACCGCGATCGACACAAGCCTGGAATACGCCATCGGAACGCCCGCCGCACCGCGTGCGCGGCGCAAGCTGATCGACCCGGACAGTCTGACCCACGACATCATCTATTCGTGGTTCTTCATGCGCCGCGCCGTGCGCCGGCTGATCGTGCGCGGCCCGGCCGAGGCGACGTTGTTCCGCATCCTCATGCTGTCGAACATGGCATTCCTGTTCTCCTGGACGGTCAAGCTCTTGCTGGTGCCGCAGACGCAGGGGGTGGAGGTATTGCCGCTGGAGGTGGGGGCACTGGCCATCCTGGCCTTCTACGGACGCACTGCGGTGATGTATGTGCTGTCGATGGTTCTGGGCGCGCTGTGCCGGGTTCTGGGCGGGCGCGGAACATGGCGGAACACGCGTATCGCGGTTTTCTGGGGGGCGCTGGTCGCGGCTCCCTTCGGCGTGGCGGCGGCGCTGGTATCGGTGGCGCTTGCCCATCTCGCAGTGGATTACCCGATCTTCGCGGCTCATTGGATTGCGACGGCACCCTATTGGCTGGGGGTGCTGCCGTTCATGTGGTTCATCTCGGTAGGCCTTGCCCAGGCGCATGGTTTTCGCCGGAATGGGCGGGTTTTCCTCTACATGTCTCTGGCTGGCCTTGCCGCCCTGCTGTTCGCGATATACTTTCAGGCGACAGTTTTGATCTGAGGTCGATACCCCCCATGATGTCACAGATGATCGCGCTCGCCCGGGCGACGGTCGAGGACCCGCGCGGGGGCGCAGCCCGTGTCATGAAGCTCGGCATAGACAGAGGCACGCTGATCGAGGCGTTGCTGTTTGTGGCCGTGGCCAGTGTGATCGTGACCAATATCGCCGATGCGGTGATGACGGCACGTGGTGCCGTGCCCTCTGCCTCGCCGTTGTTCGCCAATCCGATCCTCACCGCGGTGATCATGGCGGTTCTGCTGATTGGATCGGCGGTGGCCGTGCACGCCGTTGGGCGGGCTTTCGGGGGCCTTGGCGATCTTGACGGGGCTTTGGCCATCACCGTCTGGCTGCAGCTTCTGATGCTTGCGGTTCAGTTGCTCCAGCTGGGCGTGGCACTGCTGCTGCCCGGTCTGGCGGCCCTGATCGGCCTGCTGGCGCTGGGATTCTTTGTGTGGTTGTTCATCAACTTCGTCGCCGAACTGCATGATTTCAAATCACTTGGCCTTGTTCTGGCGGGCACGATCGCGTCGGTGTTCGCAATTGCCTTCGTGCTGACCATCGTGCTGGCGATCCTTGGCGTCGACCTGACGAGGACGATACCCGATGTATGATATCTCTGCCGTCCGGGCGGATTTCCCGATCCTCTCACGCGAGGTGAATGGCAAGCCGCTGGTCTATCTCGATAACGGCGCCTCGGCACAAAAGCCGCGCGCGGTGATCGATGCCGTGACCCATGCCTACGAGGCCGAATATTCCAACGTGCATCGCGGATTGCACACGCTGTCGACCATCGCCACCGAAAACTACGAGGCGGTGCGTGGCAAGTTGCGGCGCTTTCTGAATGCCGCCGAGGAGCGGGAGGTGCTGTTCACTCCCGGCGCCACGGCCGGCTTCAACACCATCTCCTATGGCTGGGGCGTGCCCAACCTGCGCCCGGGCGATGAGATCGTGCTCTCGGTCATGGAGCATCATGCCAATATCGTTCCATGGCATTTCCTGCGCGAGCGGCAGGGGGTCAAGCTGGTCTGGGTCGCACCCGATGCCGATGGCGCGCTGCCCCCCGAGAAGGTCGTCGCCGCCTTCACCCCTCGTACTCGGATGGTGGCGATCACCCATATGTCCAACGTGCTGGGCACGGTCGTGGATGTGGCGACCATCGCCGCCGAGGCGCGCGCGCGCGGCATCGTGAGCGTGGTGGACGGGGCGCAGGCTGCCGTGCACATGCCCGTGGATGTCCAGGCGCTTGGCGTCGATTTCTACGTCATCACCGGACACAAGCTCTATGGTCCGACCGCGTCGGGTGCCCTCTATGTCCGCGCCGAGCGGATGGAGGAGATGCGCCCTTTCATGGGCGGCGGCGACATGATCCGCGAGGTCGGTCTGGAGCATGTCAGCTACAACGACCCGCCCCACAAGTTCGAGGCCGGCACCCCCGGTATCGTCCAGATGATCGGCCTCGGTGCGGCGATCGACTATCTGCAGGCACTGGGGATGGAGAATATCGCCGCCCATGAGGGGCAATTGCGCGATTATGCGCGGGAGCGTCTCTCCGGGCTGAACTGGCTGAACGTGCAGGGGGACGCGCCGGGCAAGGGGGCGATCTTCTCGTTCACCATGGCGGGTGCGGCCCATGCCCATGACATCTCCACCATCGTCGACCAGAAGGGCGTCGCCGTGCGCGCGGGGCACCATTGCGCCCAGCCCCTGATGACACATCTGGGCGTCTCGGCCACCTGCCGGGCCTCCTTTGGCCTCTACAACACAAGGGGTGAGGTAGATGCGCTGGTGGATGCGCTGGAACTGGCCCACGACCTGCTGGGCTGAGCCGTCGCCGGGGCCATGAAATCCGAGATTGCAGCGCCCCGTTCGCTGGGCTAAGACCGCCGCAGGCACCCGTAGCTCAGCTGGATAGAGCGCTGCCCTCCGAAGGCAGAGGTCAGAGGTTCGAATCCTCTCGGGTGCGCCAGCCACGCCCTTTGCGCGGCGCAGGCGGGCCTGTAGCTCAATTGGTCAGAGCAGAGCGCTCATAACGCTTTGGTTGGGGGTTCGAGTCCCTCCGGGCCTACCACTCCCCGGGAACCATGACCGCCGATCCCACGGCCCTGGTGGGGCCCCCGATCGCTGGCGGCTGAATGCGTATTCGAGGAAGAGGGTTCGGGGCCCGGGGCGCCCGCCCCGGGGGCGCCGCTCTAGATCTGGTTCTGGCGGATGTTGTACATCATGCGCGCCAGCACCCGGTTGCATATTTCCAGATCCTTTGGGCTAATCCCGTCGATCAACCTGTCCACGTTCTCGCGGATCAGCGGATCGGCCTGGCGCAGCCGCTCCAGCCCGGCGGGGGTAAGCATGACCGCCCGGCGGCGCTGATCTCCCTCCTCGACAGACCGCGAGACGAGGCCCGCCTCCACCATCTGGTTGACCGTGCGCGAGGTGCTGGATTGCTCGGCAATGGCGAAGACGGACAATTCGTTGATCGTCAGGCTGTCCACGCCCGAGAGGACCGACAGGATTCGCATCATGGTGGAGTTGAGGCCATAGGCCGCGAGGGCGCGGTTCTGGTCCAGCTCCCACCTGTTGGACAGGCGGCTGAACAGATAGGGGGTGTAGCTCTCGAGGGCGAGCGCCTCGGCCACGCCGGCGGCACCTTCGGTGCTGCGTTTGCGCGCCTCGGGCATCAGCGACCCGCCGAGGTGCAGGGCAGGGAGCCAACAGCGGTCACGATGCTCTCCTGCTGCGGCGAAACGAAAAATACATGGCCAAGCATAGGTTTATGTGTAAAGTAAGTCAACGCGGGAATCGTGCCATCCCCGCACCGGAGGTCTCATGCTGCCGCGCGCCGATTTCCCCCGATTCACCGCCGCTGCCGTGCAGGCCGCCCCGGTTTTCCTTGATGCCGCTGCGACCTGCCGCAAGGCGTCCGCCCTGATCGCGGAAGCGGCAGGGCAGGGTGCCCGGCTGGTCGTGTTCCCGGAAGTCTTCGTGCCGGGCTATCCCTATTGGAACTGGATCACCGACCCTGTCACCGGCTCGGCATGGTTCGAAAAGCTGGTGCGTGCCTCGATCTTCCTGCCCGGCCCCGAGATCGAGCTGGTCTGTGCGGCGGCGGCGGCCCACAAGACCCATGTCGTGATCGGCGTGAACGAACGCAGCCCGGTGTCACTGGGCGCGCTTTACAACACGCTTGTCTTCATCGGGCCGGATGGGCGCATCCTAGGCCGCCACCGCAAGCTGGTGCCGACCTGGGCGGAAAAGCTGACATGGACGGGGGGCGATGGTGCGTCCATCACCGTCTATGATACCGAGATCGGCCCCCTTGGCGGGCTGGCCTGCGGCGAGAACACCAACACGCTGGCCCGCTTTGCCCTTCTGGCGCAGGGAGAGCTGGTACATGCCGCCTCCTACATCTCGCTGCCGGTAGCGCCGCCCGATTACGACATGGCCGAGGCGATCCGGCTTCGGGGGCAGGCGCACAGTTTCGAGGGCAAGGTCTTCACGATCATCGCCACATCCACCATATCCGAAGAGATCATCACCGCCATGGAGGAGGTCCGCCCCGATGCCCGCGCCCTGCTGGAGCGGAAATCGAGCGCCTTCTCCGGGATCATCGGACCTGATGGAAGGGTGATCGGCAAGGGATTGGTGGACGAGGAGGGGATCGTGACCGCTGAAATCGACCTTGCCAGATGCATCCAGCCCAAACAGATGCATGATATTACAGGGCATTACAACCGGTTCGACATATTTCGTCTGAGCTTGGATACAACGCCCCAATCCCCGCTTGCGCGCCGCGCCCCCGACGAGGCGCAGGCGATGCGGCTCGATCTGCCCGACGAGGGCGCGGAGTGACAGCACCACAGGAGGTTTCCATGGCGGCACTCGACGAACGCGACGACATCCTGGGCCGGGCCCGGGTGCGCGACAATGACGACCTGCGCGCCTATTACGACGATCTGGCGGGCATGGAGACGGGGGCGCTGTGGACTGTCGCCAACGATATCGAACCATGGGAGCCAAACCCCTCCTCGGCCCCGGTGATCTGGCGCAGCCGCGATCTGCGCGCGCAGGTGCTGCGGTCGCTGGAACTGGTCCGGCCCGAGGATGCGGGGCGGCGCGTTGTCTATCTGCGCAACCCGCGCCGACGCGAGGTTTCGGCGGCATGTGGCTGGCTTTTTTCGGGAATTCAGGTAATGCGGCCCGGCGAGGCTGCCTCGGCGCACCGGCACGCGGCCTCTGCGCTCCGCTTCATCATGGAGGGGGCCGGCGCGTATACGGTGGTTGATGGCCACCGCATCGACCTTGGCGCGCGTGACTTCGTGCTGACCCCGGGCGGCTGCTGGCACGAGCATGGCGTGGCCGAGGGGGGCGAAGTGTCGATGTGGCAGGACGGGCTGGACATTCCGCTCACGAATGCGCTCGAGGCGAATTTCTACGAGGTGCATCCCGACAATTTCCAGTCGTCGAACCTGCCGCCCAACGACAGCCCGGCAACCTATGGCGGGCCGGGCTTGCTGCCCGAGAATGATGGCTGGGCAAAGCCTTATTCACCGCTACTTGTGTATCGCTGGGGCCCAACGCGCGAAGCCCTTGAAAACTATGCCCGTGTGACCGACGGATCGCCCCATGACGGCGTTCTGCTGCGCTATGCCAATCCGAAGACGGGCGGGCATGTGATGACCACGATGGGGGCCGCGATGCAGATGCTGCGCCCCGGAGAGGCCACGCGGGCGCATCGCCACACCGGCAATGTGATCTATCAGGTGGCCGAGGGGCGCGGGCATTCGATCATCGGCGGCGTGCGCTTTGACTGGCAGGAGAAGGATATCTTCTGCGTTCCGGCCTGGACCTGGCACGAACATGCCAATGCCTCCGGTTCGGATCCTGCCTTTCTGTTTTCGTTCAACGACTTCCCCGTGATGGAGAAGCTTGGTTACTGGCGCGAGCAGGCGCTGGAAGAGAATGGCGGCCATCAGGCCGTGACCGCAAACGGCTGAGGGCAGGATATATGAAACTCGTTACCTATCGCGCTACCGCGCTGGATGAGGCGCGCCTCGGTATCCTGCATGCCGGCCTTGTGGTCGATTCCGAACGGCTGGGCGCGGCCGTGGGCGAAGTCTTTCCGGCGGAGATGCTGGCGCTGATCGATCAGGGCCCCGCCGCGTTGGCCGCCCTGCCCCCGCCCCGCGTCACTCCGTCGGGCCGCCGCCCACCCGGGGTGGCTGTCCCGCAGGAGAATGTACGCCTGCTGGCGCCGATTCCGAAGCCGCGCAAGAACATCTTCGGCATCGGGCTCAACTATGTGGAGCATGTGGCCGAATCGGCCCGGACGCTGGATACTTCGGCCAACCTGCCGGAAAAGCCCGTGGTCTTTTCCAAGCCCCCCACAGCCGTGATCGGCACGGGAGACCCGATCCGTCATGACGGGGCCATGACCCGGCAACTTGACTGGGAGGTGGAGCTTGCCGTGATCATCGGCCGCCGGGCCACCCGGGTGAGCAAGGAAGACGCGATGGGCCATGTCTTCGGCTATTCGGTGATGAACGACGTCTCGGCCCGCGACAACCGGCGGGCGGGGCAGTGGATCTTTTCCAAGGGGATGGACAGCTATGCGCCCTTCGGCCCCTGCATCGTCACCGCAGACGCCGTGCCCGATCCGCACGACCTGGAGTTGTGGCTGACCAGGAATGGCGAGGAGAAACAGCGCTCCAATACCAAATTCCTGCTGTTCGACATCCCGCACCTGATTTCCGACCTGTCCACGGGCATCACCCTGGAGCCCGGAGATATCATCGCCACCGGCACGCCCTCGGGCGTCGGCGCGGGGCGTGATCCGCAGGAATGGATGTGGCCCGGCGATGTGATCGAATGCGGGGTGGAGGGGATCGGGGTCTTGCGCAACCCGGTGATCGCGGTCTGAGCAGGGGTCAGCCCTTGGCCGGACGCTCCCGGCGCTTGGCCTCCTGCCAGAGCGCCTCCATTTCCGCGAGCGACGTATCCGAGAATGGAATCCCCATCACATCAAGGGATTCCTCTATGAACCTGAAGCGGCGCTCGAACTTTGCATTGGCCCGGCGCAGCGCTGCCTCCGGGTCGATGTCAAGGTGGCGGGCGAGGTTGGCCATCACGAACAGAAGATCGCCCATCTCTTCCTCGCGGTGATTGGCGCTGGTGTCGCGGGCCTCCACCAGCTCGCGGGCCTCCTCGGCCAGCTTGTCCAGCACCTCGGCGGGTTCGGGCCAGTCAAAGCCGACCCGCGCCGCGCGCTTCTGCAGCTTGACCGCCCGCATCAGCGCCGGAAGCCCGAGCGCCACGCCGTCGAGCACCCCCGTGCGTGTGCCGGTCGCTGCGCGCTCGGCGGCCTTGGTGGCCTCCCAGTTCTCGGTCTGCGCCTCGGCGGTGGCCACGCCGGGGGCCGATCCGAAGACATGGGGGTGGCGGGCAACCATCTTGTCGGAGATGGCGGCCACCACATCGGCAAAGTCGAAGCGCCCCTCCTCCTCGGCCATGCGCGCGTGATAGACCACCTGCAGCAGCAGATCGCCCAGCTCTCCGGGAAGTTCCTCCCATGCGCGGCGTGCGATGGCGTCGGCCACCTCGTGGGCTTCCTCGATCGTGTAGGGGGCGATGCTGTCGAATGTCTGGGCGATGTCCCAGGGGCAGCCACCCTCGGGCGCGCGCAGGCGGGCCATGATCTCCAGCAGGCGCGCGACACCCTGCCCCTCGCGGCACAGACGGTCGGATTCGGCCCGGGGCAGGGGGCGGGACATGGGCATTGCTGCGCGGCTCCGGCTGGGTCAGGCGGTGGTCGCGACCGTCAGCCGCTCCAGCCCGTGAAAGTGATAGACATCGGCATAGCGCGGCCGCCCGACAAGGCGCAAGCCGGGGCAGCGCCCGAAAAGCGCGGGCAGTGCGATGGCCAGCTCCAGCCGCGCCAGCGGTGCGCCAAGGCAGAAATGCAGCCCCGCGCCAAAGGCGAGATGGGGCCTGACCGGCCGGGTGGGGCGAAAGCGGGCGGGCCGCTCCCACTGGGCCGGGTCGCGCCCTGCCGCAGCCAGCAGCAGGCCCACCTGCTCACCGGGTGCAAAGACATGGCCCATCATTTCCACCTCCTCATAGACCCAGCGGGTAAAGAGGTGCAGCGGCGGGTCGAGGCGGAGGCATTCCTCCACCGTGTCCTCTATCGCATCAGGTTCCAGCAAGGGGGCAACCGGGCCATCGTGGCGCAACAGCAGGCGCACCGCATTGCCGATGCTGTGCACAGTGGCTTCGTGGCCCGCGTTGAGCAGCAGGATGCAGGTCGCGACAAGTTCCTCCATCGACAGCCGGCTGCCCTCGGCCTCGGCCTGCACGAGGCGCGTCACCAGATCGTCGCGGGGATGCGTGCGCCGCTCCTCTGCGAGGGCGCGGATGAAGGCGGCGAAGGCACCGGCGGCGCGTGCCGCCTCCTCTTCCATCGCCCGGCTGCGCCCGGCCTGATACATCCCCACCATGGCATGGGACCATGCGAGCATGTCATCCGCAGCCTGTTCCGGCACGCCCATCAGCCGCGCGATCACCACGATGGGCAGGCGTTGGGCAAAGGTGGGCAGCAGGTCGAACTCTCCGGCGGGAAAGCGGTCGATCAGGTCATGGGCGATCGCCTCGATCTCGGGTCCAAGGGCATTGATCCGCGCCGAGGTGAAGGCCCGCAGCACCAGCGACCGCAAGCGGGTGTGGCGGGGCGGCTCCAGTTCCAGCATGGAATGGTCGTCCACAGCATAAAAGGGTGCGGTATGCGGCGCTCGGGCGGGCAGGGCATCGGACGGGGCCTCGCGGCCAAAGCGGCGGTCGCGCAGGATGGCGTTGACCAGTGTCCATCTCCCCGTGCAGGGCAGGCCGTATTCCTCCCACACAAAGAACGGGCCCGCGGCGCGGGCACGCTCGTAGAACGGATAGGGGTTCTGCACGAACCGCCGTGCCGTGGGCGATTGGGAAAGCCGCTCCATCCGCTCAGTCGGCACCCCGCACCAGATCGGTGGGCTTTACCAGTGCCTTCTGTATCACCAGCGCAACGCCCAGTGTCGCAAGGCCGATGGCGTCAGTCAGCCAGCCCCCCGCGATCAGCGTCAGCGCGCCCGCCACAAGCACCACGCGCAGCCACCACGAGACCGGGCCCATCAGCCAGCCCTGCACCGCCGATGCCAGCAGGTAGATGCCCAGACAGGCTGTTGCCAGCACATGCAGGATCTCCGTCCATGTCCCCTGCATCAGCAGGGCAGAGGAATAGAAGAACATGAACGGCACCACAAAGGCCGCAAGCCCGATCTTGAAGCTTTCGACCGAGGTGCGCATCGGGTCGGACCGCGCGATGGCCGCGCCCGCATAGGCCGCCAGTGCCACGGGGGGCGTGATGGCCGACATGACCGCGAAATAGAAGATGAAGAAATGCGCGGTCAGCGGCTCGATACCCATGCGGATCAGGCCGGGGCCGACGACACTTGCGGCCACTGCATAGGCGGCGGTTGTCGGCATGCCCATGCCGAGGATGATCGAGACCAGCATGGCAAAGACCAGCGCCACGGTCAGGCGCAACCGCACCATGCCCTCCAGCGCGGCCAGCCCCCGCTCCATCCGCGCCAGATGTCCCTCCACCACGCCGGCCTGTGCTGCGAAGAGGGCCGGGTCGAGCCGCTGCTCCAGTGCGGCGAGGGCGGCGCGCAGGTTCTCGATCGCGGCGGTGTTCTCGGCCGACGTCTCCAGCAGGCGGCGGAACTGGTTGGGCTGATCGCCCATGGGAATCATGCGCTCGTTCGCTGCGGCGATCTGGGCGGCAAGCTCTGCTGCGCGCTCGGCCTGGGCGAGAAGTGCGGCATCGGCTCCGGTCGGCATAAGCTCGGGCAGGGCGAGAAGACCCGCGAAGGCATCCGGCGCGGGCAGGACCGACATCAGATGCGGGGTGATCCCCGCCGACGGAACCAGACCCAGCAGCATGGACGAAAACCGCGTGCCCACCCCCGTGAGCGCGATCACGCCCACGATGATCCCCGCCGCAGCGCAGACGGCCACAAGCTGAAGCGACATCTTGGCCGCGATCTCCAGCGCATAGAGGATGGCGCGAGGACCCATGCGGATGGGGGTCAGCCAGCTGACCACGGCTGCGGCCATCATCGCGAGGGTGCCCGCGCGGATGACGGAATAGCCCATGTAGAGGGCTGCAATCAGCATCACGATGGGGATGAACAGAAAGGCGCGCTTTGCGAGGTCGGCAAAGACCGGAAGCTCTTCGCGGGGCAGGCCCTTCATCCCCTTCTTGAGCGCCTCCTTGTCCACCATGAAGTAGACGGACAGGAAGTAGAGCAGTGCCGGGATGATCGCGGCGATGACGATCTCGGCATAGGGGATGCCGGTGATCTCGGCCATGATGAAGGCCCCGGCCCCCATGATCGGCGGCAGGATCTGCCCGCCGGAAGACGCCGCCGCCTCCACGCTTGCCGCTGTCTGCGGCCGGTAGCCGACCTTCTTCATGAGTGGAATCGTAAGCGATCCGGTCGAGACGACATTGCCCGCCGAGGTGCCGTTGATCGTGCCCATCAGCGCCGATCCGAACACCGCCACCTTTGCCGGTCCGCCCCGCGCACCGCCTGCGGCGGCAAAGGCGAAATTGACGAAATACTCGCCCACCCGGCTGGCCTGCAGAAAGGCCGCAAAGGTCACGAACAGGATGATGTAGGTGGAACTTACCGCCGTGGTCGGGCCGAGAATCCCGTTGTCGGTATAGATGAAGGCAAAGAAGCGCGCGGGCGCATAGCCCCGATGCTCCAGAAAACCGGGCAGCCAGGGCCCTGCAAAGGCATAGCCCACGAACAGCGCCACGATCACAACCAGCGCCACACCGCCCAGCCGCCGCGTCATCTCGAGGATCAGGATGACCCCGGCGATGGCGGCCCACATGTCGTTGGGATGGGGAAAGACCTGCGCCCGCATCCGCAGGAACTCGGCATGGGCGATGATGTAGCCGCCCACCGCAAGTGCGGCGAGCGTCAGGACCGCATCGGCCGGGGCAAGGCGCGCCCGGGTGCGGTCGGGAAACAGCCACGAGGCGACAAGCGCCAGCACCGTGCCCGCAGCCAGCGGCCAGCCGAAGGTCATCAGGTGCTTGTCGGGCGGCGAGGGCGGACGCATCGTGATGCGGTCGTTGCCGAGGATCATCACCACGAGCTGCCCCAGAGCCAGCAGCACCAGCAGGCCCGCGGGACCGACCAGCACCCATTGCAGCGCGGGCGGCGCGTCGCGCCGCTCACCCTCGTCGCCGAGGCCCACGGCGGAGAACAGCAGGAAGCCGAGCATCAGCCCGCCCGTGACATGGGCCAGCCGGTAGGCCCAGGTTTCCAGCGGATAGAGGTTCATCACCCCGATGTGGAACCCGGTGTAGAGGACGCAGGCTGCGGCAATTGACAGATGCGCGGGGCCGACATAGATGCG
>JAFIEC010000394.1 GCA_020832725.1 Paracoccaceae bacterium
GCTACATCAATTACGGCGATGACGGCCGGATGCTGGTTCTGATCGTCGGCCACGACAGGACGCGTCCCGCAGGCAAGGTCGCCACCGATGCCGAAGCGGCCAGCCTGTTCCGCTCGATGGTGTCCTATGGCGGCACCTGGGAATTCGATGGCACGACGATGCTGCACCTTGTGGACATCTCCTGGGGCGAAAGCTGGACCGGCACGCGCCAGAAGCGCCGCGTCACCATCGCGGGCGACAACCTCGTGCTGTCCTCCGGCCCCGACCCCGACCCTATCGACGGTGTCTACAGCATCAGGCGCATGACATGGCGGCGCCTCCCCGCTCCGACGACCTGAACCGACGGGGAAGCGCCATCGGCGGCCACTGACCGCTATCGCATCGCGGCCGTCGGCGCGCTGATGTCAAGGACGGTCCCGTCGGGGTCCCGCAGCAGCATCCGCCTCTGGCCATAGGGCATGTCCGTCGGTGCCGCGATGATCTCGGCATTCATGCTCTGTGCGCGTCTGTAGACGCTGCCGCAATCCGCGACGACAAAGGTCATGATCATACCCGCAGGCGCGCCCTGCACGGCCGGGGGCACGATGGGATGATCGCGTTGCAGAATCCCGTATTCCAGGCCGTCGATCCCGGGATGGGTCAGGATGATGAACCAGTCGGAATCGAAATGGCGGCTCATGCCAAGCAACTCTTCGTAGAATGTGGCGGTTGCCGTCACCGACGCGCTCAGCACATTGACAAAGGCCCTCTGCATGCCGCCGCCCTCCGAAAAGGCGCGTTGCGGAACGGCAGCGCGCGCGCAAGCTTGCGTGGGGTTGGGGCCGGGGTCAACATCCGCATGTCGCCTGACAGAGGGAACGCAGCCCGATCAACGATGGTGACGTGACGGTTGCCGCCGCCCGATACGCCCCAGTTGCTGAACCTGTGCGCCCGGGCGCTGACCGGCAGTATGTGTCGCCCCCCCGGGGCGACCGCGCCGGGATCGGCCAGTGATCCAGGGGCTGGGCCGGTGTCCCCCGCCCTTTCGGGCGGGGGCGTGGCGCATCTCAGCGCGGTTCGTTCATCAGGCCACGGACGATGGCATAGCAGGCCGCCAGCAGCACCAGAGTGAACGGCAGCCCGGTGGAGACGGCCATTGCCTGCAGGGCGATCAGCCCGCCACCCAGCAGCAGCGCGATCGCCACCAGCGCCTCGACGATGGCCCAGAACACACGCTGCACGACGGGGGCGTTGATCTTGCCGCCCGCAGCGATCGTGTCGATCACAAGGCTGCCGGAATCCGACGAGGTGATGAAGAACACCAACACCAGCACGATCGCGACGAATGAGGTGATCGCCGCCAGCGGCAGTTGTGCCAGCATCTCGAACAGCTGCAGCTCCAGCGCGGCACCCTGGACAGAGGTCACCCCGTCGTTGACCACCTGGCTGATGGCCGTGCCCCCCAGTGCCGTCATCCACAGCACCGACAGAACCGTGGGCACGATCAGCACCGCGATCAGGAACTCGCGCACGGTGCGCCCCCGGGAAACACGGGCGATGAACATGCCGACAAAGGGCGACCAGCTGATCCACCAGGCCCAGTAGAACGCCGTCCAGCCTTGCGAGAAGTTGGCATCCTCGCGCCCGAAGGGCATCGACAGCGCAGGCAGGTACTGACCGTAAGCCCCGAGGTTGGCGAAGAAGTCACGCAGGATGTCCGTGGTCGCCCCGGCAAGCACGACAAACAGCAAGAGCAGCCCCGCCAGCGCGATGTTCACCTCCGAGAGCAGCTTCACGCCCCCGTCAAGCCCGCGCAGGATCGAGACGATCGCGATTGCGGTGATGAAGATGATCAGCGCCACCAGCATGCCCGTGCCTGTGCCCAGCCCGAACAGCTGGTTCAGACCGGCGGATGCCTGCTGCGCCCCGATACCCAGCGAGGTCGCCAGCCCGAAGATGGTGGCGAACACCGCAAGAATGTCGACGACGTGCCCGGGCCATCCCCAGATGCGCTCTCCGAAAATCGGATAGAAGGCCGAGCGCAGGGTCAGCGGCAACCCCTTGTTGTAGGAGAAGAGCGCCAGGGCCAGCGCCACCACGGCATAGATCGCCCAGGGGTGGAGGCCCCAGTGGAAGATGGTCGCCGCCATGCCCAGCCGGGTTGCCTGCTCCACATTTCCTTCGGCACCGCCCAGGGGTGCCCAGTCGGTGCGAACGCCGTCTTCTCCGACAGTGACGCCCCCGAAGGCCGTGGAGTAATGGCTCAGCGGTTCGGAGACGCCGAAGAACATCAGCCCGATGCCCATGCCGGCGGCAAACAGCATCGAGAACCATCCGATATAGCCGTAATCGGCCGTCGCCTCCGGCCCCCCCAGCCTGATCTTGCCCAAGGGCGAGACGATCAGCGCCAGGCAGAGCAGAACGAAGATGTTGCCGGACAGCAGGAAGAACCAGTCCAGATTACCGGTCAGCCAGTTGCGAAGCCCGGTGAACAGCGGCTCCACCTCGTTCTGGAAGGCCAGCGTCAGGACGATGAAGGCCATGATGGCAAAGGCCGACCAGGTGAACACCACCTGGTGAATGTCGAATTTCAGCGTCCAGCTTGCCGCAAGGTTATCCTGGCCGATCTCGTAGTCGGTCTCGATCAGTTCGGTCTCACCCTCGGGTTCGGGAATGGGCTCGATGCCCTGATCTTCGGCTTCGGTCTCGGCTTGCGCAGCGCTCTTTTCCGCGTCCAGATCGCGGTCGGTGTTCGGGTCTGTCATGTTGTTATCCTGTATCGTTTGGGCCGGTTCAGCGGACCACGAAGACGGAAGCCTCCGAATGTTCCGCGACGGACCCACCATGCGAGGGCAGGAGCCAGTCGAGAAGGGCCGGCTTGTGCGATGCCATCACCACGAGGTCTGCGCCGAGTTCGGCTGTCGTGGCGCGCAGAAGCCTGTTCAGCTCGCCCTGGGGATCTGCGGAATGGAGCGGATGGGCGCTGGCCTCGTGTCCGTGCCGCTCGCCCTGTTCCCGGGCAAGGGCGCGCAGCTTCTCGGCATGTTCCTCGGGCGTTCGGGCCACTTCGTCCGGCACCGTGCCCGCGACGGCCACATAGACCACCGGGATCGAGTAGAGCCGCGCCAGATCGGCTGCTGTCTGCATCGCCTTGGCCAGGTCGCCCAGATGGGCAAGATCAACGGGGATGACGATCTTCCGATACATCACTGTCCTTTCTGATTTTTTTCGCGCCCGCGTTCCGAGGCGCTGTTCTGGAGTCCACGTCGGGACCGCAGTTGGTCGGCTGCGCATCGCGCAGGCGGAACTCCGCCAATGTGTCACGCATCGACACATGTTGCAAATCGGGGTCCCGGAGTGTGCTTTCGAGAGAAGGGGCATCGCCACGGTTGGCAACAGAGTGGATCGAGAGGATGCTTGACAGCATGCCATGCCGGAGACTTTACTTTACGGTAAAGTAAAGTCCGGAGGGCGGATGCTGCAGGAACGGATAGAGGGCAAGTGGCTGGACGCCTTTCGTCGGGTGCTTGCCCTGAACGGGGTGGGGCGCGGCACTCGTGTCTCCATTCTGGCAGAGACCCAGTCACGCCCCGTTCTGGTGGAGCTTTCGGCGCTGGCCTGCCATGACCTCGGCGCGGAATACCACCTCATCACCATGCCGACGCCGCCCCAGACAGCGCCGGTGCCGGTGAAATCAACCGGGACCTCGGTTGCCATTGCCCGCCAGCGCCCGGTGATCGAGGCACTCAAGCGGGTGGAGGTAATCGTCGATGTGACGGTCGAGGGGCTGATCCATGCCGAGGAATGGCCCGAGATCGAGGAGGCGGGCACCCGCCTTCTGGTGATCTGCAACGAGCATCCCGAGATACTGGAGAGGACCGAGCCGCGTGCGGAGCTTGGCCCGAAGGTACGGCTGGGCATCGAGATGCTGCAGGCCGCCTCCGAGATGCGGGTGGTCTCTGCCCACGGGACGGACCTGACCATCGACATTCGCGATGCGCCCTGCGGCGGCACGCCCGGCTTTGGCACGCATCCCGGGGCGGTGGCCCATTGGCCGGGCGGGCTGTGTCTGGCGTTTCCGGGCAAGGGGGCCGTGAACGGGCGCATCGTCATGGCACCCGGCGACATGAACCTGACCTTCAAGAGCTATCTTTCCAGCCCGATCGACATTGTTGTGGAGCAGGATTACGTCACCGCCATCCGGGGCGAGGGGCTCGATGCCGAGCTTTTCCGCGAATACCTCGCTGCCTGGGACGACCGCGACGCCTATGGGCTGAGCCATGTGGGCTGGGGCATGAACCCCGGAGCGCGCTGGGTCTCGGCAGCGCTATATGACAAGCGCGACATGCAGGCGACCGAGTTCCGCGCCTGGGCGGGCAACTTCCTGTGGTCTACCGGCTCCAACCAATATGCGGGCCGTTTCACGCTGGGCCATTTCGACCTTCCCATGCGCGGCTGCACCATCACCCTCGACGGCGAGACCGTCGTGAAGGAGGGCGTCCTGCAGGGCGACCTCGCCTCCTGACGTCCGATCGAGAGGAGAGAGCGATGAGCCTCGACGACCTCGCAACAGCGCCCATCCCCGGAAGCGACATCGCCGATTACTACGACCTTTCCCGCATCCGGCCCGAGGTGATCGAGGTGCTGCGCCTTGCCGACCGCCTGGGCCGCGAGCGCTTTGCCCCCCGCGCGGCGGAGCTGGATCGCGACGCCACCTTTCCGGTGGAGAATTACCGTGATCTGGCCGAGCACGGCCTGCTGACCCTGACTGTCCCCGAGGAATTCGGTGGCATGGGCTTCTCGCTGGGCGAATACGCCATGGTGGGGGCCGAGATCGGCAAGCATTGCGGGGCGACCGCGCTGACCTTCAACATGCACCAATCCTCGATGATGTGGTGCCGCTTCATGTACGATCTGCCCACCCTGTCCGAGGAGGACCGCGCCGCCTTTGCGCCGCTGCGCGCGCGCCAGTTCCGCCGCGCGGTGGAAGAGCGGGCGATCTACTCCCAGCCGATCTCGGAGGGTGGCGCCAACTGGACATCGAAGCCTGCACAGACCAATTGCCGCCGCGTCGAGGGCGGCTGGCGGATCAACGGCATCAAGAAATTCGCCTCTCTGGCGGGGTATTGCGACTATTACTCGATCGTCTGTACCGAGCATTTCGAGGGGGTGGAGCCGCGCCACGAGGATACGATGATCTTTGTCGTGCATCGCGACAGCCCCGGCCTGTCGGTCACCGGAGAATGGGACCCGCTGGGCATGCGCGGCACCAACAGCCGCGATCTGGTGCTCAGGGATGTGTTCGTCACCGAGGACGATCTGATGATGCCACGGGGCATCTTCATCAAGACGCTGCCCAACTGGCCCCACATGATGGCGACGCTCTCGCCCACTTACCTCGGGGTGGCCCAGGGGGCCTACGACTTCACGGTCGCCTATCTGCGCGGGCAGGTGCCGGGTCTGCCGCCCATCGACCGGCGCATCTATCCCACCAAGCGCCATGCCGTGGGGCAGATGTATGTCCGGCTGTCGCAGATGCGGGCGCTGTGGTGGCAGGCCTTCATGGAGGCCAGGGGCTGCCCCTCCCGGGCCGAGGTGATGCGCATCTATGCCGCGCAATACGCGGTCATGGAGGGCGTGCAGGAAATCGCGGCAATGGCCATTCGTACCTGCGGCGGGCAGTCGATGCTGAAATCCCTGCCGCTGGAACGCATCTACCGCGACAGCCGCTGCGGGGCGCTGATGCTGCCCTATACCTCCGAGATCATGGAGGATTACCTCGCCATCCTCACCCTCTACGACATGGACGAGATCGACTCCGTGGGCAGCGATACCGACAGTGCGCGCAACTCGCTGTGGCGTGGCGAGGCGGGCAGTCTCAAGGCGCTGCGCTAGGCCATGGTGCGAGATCGGGTGCAGGTTCGGGGCCGGATCGGGGCAGACCCTGCGGTCCTGTGGGCGCTCCTGCGCGATTTCGCGGCCCCCTGGCATCCTGCGGTGGCGGAGATGCGAGAGGAGCGCGGCCCGGGCGGGGCCGTAAGGCGGCGCTTTTCGGTGCGGGGCGAGGCGGGCACCTATCTGGAGCAACTGAGCTATCTGTCCGACAGCGACCATGTGCTGGCCTACCGCGCGCTGGAGGGCATCGCCGATGTCGAGTCCTATGCCGCCCGCATCAGCCTGGATGAGACTGCCGACGGTGGTACCGCCCTGTTGTGGAGCGCCGAGATCCGCGCTCCGGAGGCGCGACTGGCCGCAATCTGTGCGGGCACGGAGGCGGTATTCGAGGCCGGAATCGCCTGGCTTTCCGGGAATGCCGCCCGTCTGCCGCAGCGGCCCGTCCCGGATCTGCCGCCGCCCTCGGGCGGGGTGCTGGAGGAGCGGCTCCTGGAGGGCACGCCCCGGCTTGCCCTGACCTGCGCGGCCGGGGGGGCGGGTCCGCTGGTGCTGTTCCTGCACGGGATCGGCGGCAATCGCACCAACTGGGAGGCACAGCTGCGCGCCGTCGCCCCCCTTGCACCTGCCGCCGCGCTTGACCTGCGCGGCTATGGCGGCTCCAGCCTGGGCTTTGGCCCCTCCGACGTGGACGGCTATTGCGAGGATATCCTGCGCGTGGCCGAAGCCCTTGGGGCGGAGCGGCTGGTTCTGGTCGGTCTCTCCTATGGAGCCTGGATCGCGACCTCCTTTGCCATGCGTCATCCCGAACGGCTGGCGGGGCTGGTGCTGTCGGGCGGATGCACCGGCATGTCCGAGGCCGGCCCCGAAGAGCGCGAGGCCTTCCGCATCTCGCGGGAGGTCCCCCTCGATGCGGGCCAGCGCCCGGCCGATTTCGCGCCCGCCGTGGTCGATGTGATCGCGGGGCCGGGGGCGGGCCGGGCGACGCGGGCGCATCTTCTGGAGGCGATGGCCGCCATTCCGGCGGAGACCTACCGCGATGCGCTGCGCTGCTTCACCAACCCGCTGGAGAGGTTCGATTTCGGGCGCCTTTCCATGCCCTGCCTGCTGATGACAGGGGCGCATGACAGGCTGGCCCCACCGGCAGAAATACGCGCGGTGGCGGGCCGTATCCTCGATGCCGCCCCCCTTGCGGATGTCCGCTTCGAGGTGCTGGAAGGGGCGGGTCATGTCTGCAACGTGGAGGCCCCCGCCGCCTATGACGCCAATCTCGCCCGTTTCGTTGCACGGGTGGCCAGGTGAACGCCCCCGCCCGCCGCCGCGCCCGCGCCGCGCGCGAAGAGGGCATCTTGCGGGCGGCGCTGGGCGTCTTTGCCTCTGCGGGTTATGCGGGGGCCTCGATGGAGGCGATCGCCGAGGCCGCAGGCATCACCAAGCCGACGCTTTACCAGTATGTCGGGTCCAAGGAGGCGCTGTTCGCCCGCCTCATGGGCGAGGGGCGCGACATCATGCTGGCCCCGTTCGAGGGTCCGGACCCGGGGGGCAGCACCGTCGCGCGGCTGCATGCCTTTGCGTGGGCCTATGCCGATTTTGTCCTGCGACCCGAATATCTCTCGCTGGCACGCCTCGTGATCGGAGAGGCCCAGCGCTTTCCCGGTATCGGGCGCGTCTATCAGGCCGCCGGGCCCGACCGGCTTTTGCAGGGTATCATCCGCTTTCTCGAGACCCGCCGGGATGCGGGCGATCTGGTCTTCGACGAGGCGGACCTTGCGGCCCATGATCTCTGGGCGCTGATCCTTTCGGCCCCGCGCACCCGCGCCCTGCACGAGCCCGAGGCGCCACCCGGCAGGCAAGAGATCCGGCGCCATCTGGAAAACGGTTTGCGGGTATTCCTGCGCGCCTATGCCGCCCGGCCCGACGCGGCGCTTGCCGAATTGCGGACATTGTGCAGCACTCCAGACCGTGACACCCGCCAAGCGGAGGCCCCATGATTCCCGACGACCTTCTGGACGAGAACGGCTGCCGCCTGGCCACCGTCGCCATGGCCGATACCAACGGCGCGCTGCGCGGGCAGATGGTCTCCCGCGCCTCGCTTGCGCGGATCCTGCGCGAGGGCATGGGCATGGCGCCCGCGCAGCTTGCCCTCGATCCGACCGACGAGATCCTGAACCTGCCGGGGGTGACCGACGAAAGCGGCGATTTCCATGACGACCCCCTGATCGTCGATCCGGAAAGTGCCCGCCGCATCCCCTGGGCGAAGCCGGGCCACGACCTTCTGTTCCTGTCGAATTACGGCGGGCCAACTGCTGCCTTGTGCCCCCGGGCGATCCTGCGCGGGGTCCTGGCGCGGCTGGACAAGGCGGGTCTTGTCGCGCGCTACGGGATGGAGCTGGAATACACGCTTTTCGACGAAACCCCCGAGACCCTGCGTGCCAAGGGTTATCGCAACCTCTCCCCCGCCACGCCCCATGCAAGCCATGACCTTGTGCTGTATCAGGCGGTACAGTCGGAATGGTACGACGCGGTGGCCGAGATGTGCGAGGCGCTGCGCATCGATCTGGCCAAGATGCACGAGGAAATCGGCCCCGGCTTCATGGAGGCCTGCATCGCCGCCGGCAGCGGCACCGCCCCGGCCGACCAGATGGTGCTGCTCAAGACCTTCCTGAGGGCACTGGCGATGCGTCGCGGCCAGATGGTGTGCTACATGCCCCGCTGGTCGGAGGAGGCCGACAGCCAGTCGATCCACCTGCATGTCTCGCTGACCGATCCGGCCGGGCGGGCCATCTTTCACGACCCGGATGCGCCGCGATCCATGTCGCAGACCTTTCGCCATTTCATCGGCGGGCTGCAGCGGTATCTGGGCGACATGACGCTGATCTTCCTGCCCACGGTCAATTCCTATCGCCGCTTTGCCCCCGGCACCTTTGCCCCGCCGGGCCTGACATGGGGGGTGGAGAACCGCACCACCTGTTTCCGTGTCGTCGGTGAAAGCCCCGGCAGCCTGCGCGTGGAGAACCGCCTGCCCGGGGCCGACACCAACCCCTACCTGACTGCGGCCGCCACATTCGCCGCCGGGCTTGCGGGCATCGAGGGCCGCATCGAACCGGAGGCCGAGACCATCGGCAACGGCTATGCCCAGCCCGGGGCGGGCCCCGATTTCGCCCGCTCCATGCCCGAGGCGATCGCGCGGCTGGGCGGATCGGATCTGGCGCGGGAGGCGCTGGGCGCGCGGTTCGTCGAGGGGTTCTGCGCCACGCGCCAGAGCCAGCATGACGCCATGGCGGCCAAGGTGCCCGATACCGAGTTGCGCCGCTTCTTCGAATTGGGCTGAACCGGGCGGATCGCTCAGAAGATGAAGCTGTCCTCGGTGAAATCCTCGATCAGGATATGCGAGCGGGCATAGCCGCGCACCAGAACGCGGTCGCCCATCGCATCGATCAGCACTCCGAAATCGTGCTGCGAAAAGCCCAGTTGCGCCATGGAGTAGAGCCCCGGGTATTTCGAGAAATCGATCCGGTCGATCCCGGGCTCGAAATCGAGGATCCGGTCCATGTGATTGTCGGGGATCAGCGTGAAGATGTCGGCCCCCGGCCCGCCCACCATGATGTCCGGCCCCGGCCCGTCGATCAGCCTGTCATCGCCCGGCCCGCCGATCAGCACGTCGGCCCCGCCGCGCCCCTCGATCAGGTCGTTACCCGGCCCTCCCCGCAACTCGTTGCCGGCGTTGTTGCCCACGATATGCGCGCCAAGGGGGCCCGGATCGATGGTGAACTGGGCCACGCCCGGCTGTGTCGATGTGGAAACGAAAAGCTGTATCTCGCCCTCCACCACCTCGGCCGCCAGCGCCGTTATCCGCAGCAGCGAGGCAGGCCCGCCCGACATGTGCACCGAGCGCAGGAACAGGTTGCCGTCAGAGGCCATGTCGAACAGTGTGATGCCCCCGTCGTTTCCGGCAGCGATCACCATCACCCGCTCGTCCATGGCGACATGGGTCAGGGCCGAGACCCCGCCGAACCGGGTCAGCTGGGTGTCGATCACATGGTCGCGCAGAATCATCTCGCCGAAATTGTTGACCCGCAGGGTGGACAGCGAGCCCGACCCTGCGGCGGCAACCACCAGATAGCCGGCCCCCTTTACCTCGACGAATTCCAGCGCGGTGGCCTGGGAGATCCACAACCCGTCGGCCGGGCCCACCGAGCCCAGTTCGAGGATGTCGCCGGTCGGCCTGATCTGAAAGGCGGTGACGCCCGCATCCGTCGTGGAGGCCGCGAACAGAAAGCTGCGGTCGCCCTGGCTGCCGGTGGCGAAGGCCCCGACATCGGCCAGGAAGTTGTCCTCCCTGTCGGCGAAATGCTGGCGGTGGATCAGGCTGCCGTCGGCCAGCAGGCGGTAGGCATCGATCCCCGGAGCGCCGACCCGCGCCGCGATGACCAGCGCCCGGCCATCCACCTCCACCGCCTCGATGGCCGAGAAGCGCGCCTCCGGCATGCCCTGTGCCTGCACCCGCATCGGTTCGGCAAAGCTGCCCCCGGCATCCAGCGGGTGCAATGCCAGCCACCCGTCATGGGGCGTGGCGGGCAGGAGGTACGGCACGCCGTCGAGATCGACCGAGGCAAGGCCCGCCACCCGCGCCACCTGTGGTGCCGAGGCGCTGGCCATCTGCCCCAGCGCAACCGCGCCCGACCCGGGCACCAGCGCCCAGGCCGAAAGCAGCCCCTCATGGTCGGAGGCGGCATAGAGCACCCTCTGACCCGGCTGCCCGGCCAGATGCAGCGCCGAGACCAGCGAGAGCGGTGCCTCTGGCGGCCCGCCGTGCAAGGCGCGAAAGATCAGCTGTGTCATGTCCGGCCCTCCTGAACGGGGGCCATCCTTCCTGTCGCCCGCCCGCACGCGGGGCGGAAACCGGGCAAAAAGGGGGCAATTGCGGGGAATTGCGCGGAACGCGCATCACGAAGATTGCGCGGAACGCGCATCACGAAGAATATGCGGAACGCGCATCAGCAACGCCCCGCAGAACCGGGCATCAGGAGGGATTTGCGCGCGGCATCCGAGGATTCCGCGCCGCGCGCGCAGGCGTCCCCGCCGGGGCTCAGGTGTTGAACAGGAAGTGCAGAACGTCGCCGTCCTGCACGACATAGGACTTGCCCTCGGCGCGCAGCTTTCCGGCTTCGCGTGCCTTTGCCTCGCCCCCGAGGGCCACGTAATCGTCATAGGCGATGGTCTCTGCCCGGATGAATCCGCGCTCGAAATCGCCGTGGATCACACCTGCAGCCTGCGGGGCCAGTGTTCCCTGCGGGATCGTCCAGGCCCGTGCTTCCTTGGGGCCGGCGGTGAAATAGGTCTGCAGGCCCAGGAGCGCATAGCCAGCCCGGATCAGGCGGTCGAGCCCCGGCTCTGTCAACGCCAGCGATTCGAGGAATTCCGCAGCCTCTTCGGGGGCAAGCTGGGCGATCTCTTCCTCGATCGCGGCCGAAATCACGACATGGGCCGCGCCTTCGCCCGCAGCCATTTCTGCCACCCGCTCCGATTGGGCATTGCCGGTGGCCGCCGCGCTCTCCTCGACGTTGCAGACATAGAGGACGGGCTTGGCCGTGATCAGCTGCAGCAGGCGCCAGCTGCGCATGTCCTCCTCGGCGACCGTCACGGTCCGGGCCGGCCTGCCGCTGGCCAGCGCCTCTTCGGCCGCGGCCAGCAGCCGGTCCTGGGTGACGGCCTCGCGCTCGCCGCCCCTCAGTTTGCGCGACAATCCCGCGCGGCGGCGCTCCACGCTGTCGAGATCCGCCAGCATGAGTTCGGTCTCGATGGTCTGGGCATCGGCGATCGGGTCCACACGACCCTCGACATGGGTGATGTCGTCATCCTCGAAGCAGCGCAGCACATGGGCGATGGCATCCACCTCGCGGATGTTGGCGAGGAACTGGTTGCCCAGCCCTTCGCCCTTGGAGGCGCCACGCACCAACCCGGCGATATCGACGAAGGTCATCCGGGTGGGGATCACCTGCGCCGAACCGGCAATCGCGGCCAGCCGGTCCAGCCGCGCGTCGGGAACGGCCACCTCACCCACGTTCGGCTCGATCGTGCAGCACGGAAAATTGGCCGCCTGCGCCGCCGCCGTGCGCGTCAGCGCGTTGAAGAGCGTGGACTTGCCGACATTCGGCAGCCCCACGATGCCCATGCGAAAGCCCATGTAATCCTCCGGTCCATGACCGTGCGCTTCTAGGGCTGCCCGGCCCCCGGATCAACCCGGGCCGCACCGGGTCTTGACGGGGGTGGGGAGGGCGGCCACACCGCGCCGGCGGAAAGGGAGAGGTCGATGATTGCGGGCGATCTGCGACGGGCGGGCCGGGCGCTGCGGGAGCAGGCGCTTGCCCTCAACGAAGAGGTGGTCGAAAAGACCGCGCCCCTTGATGCCGAAGGGCTGGAGGCGCTGCTTTCCCAGGCGCTGGCCGCGCCGTGCCTGACAGAGGGCGACCGGCTGCTGGGCTTTCTTCTGGGGTTGCCCGAGGGGGCGGATTACGCCAGCGCCAATTTCGCGTGGTTCCGCGCGCGCCTGCCGCGGTTTGCCTATGTGGACAGGGTGGCGGTGACCCCTGCCGCCCGGGGGCGGGGCGTGGGTCGTGCGCTTCATGCCGCCTTCGCCGCTGCGGCCCGCGCCTCCGCGCGCGATGTTCTGGCCTGCGAGATCAACGAGGTGCCGCCCAATCCCGGCTCCCATGCCTTTCACAGGGCGCTGGGGTTTCGAGCCATCGGTCACGGCAGCCCGGCCCCCGGCAAGCGTGTCGTCTACTACACCCGCGCCGCGGCCCCCGATGCGGGGCATTGATTTCCGCGCCGCGCTCGCGCAAACCGCGCGTGCGCCACGGGCTGGCGGCGGGCAGGGAGAGGCGCATGAGCCGGATTGACGATACCTTTGCGCGGCTGAGGGCAGAGGGGCGGCGGGCCTTTGTCTCGTTCGTCATGGCGGGTGATCCTGATCGCGAGACCGCGCTGGAACTGGTGCGCGGCCTGCCCGGGGCCGGGGTCGACATCATCGAGCTGGGCATGCCTTTCACCGACCCGATGGCCGACGGTATCGTGATCCAGCGCGCAGGCCAGCGCGCGCTTGCGGCCGGCATGACGCTGGAGGGTGTGCTGGAGATGGTGCGCACCTTCCGCGAGGGGGATACGATCACGCCCATCGTGCTCATGGGCTATTACAACCCGATCTGGTCCATGGGGGTGGAGACGTTTCTGGCCCGTGCGGTGCAGGCCGGTGTGGACGGATTGATCGTGGTCGATCTGCCGCCCGAGGAAGATTCCGAATTGTGCCTGCCCGCCCGCGCGGCGGGGCTGAACTTCATCCGGCTGGCCACACCCACCACCGATGCGGCGCGTCTTCCGCAGGTGGTGCGCAACACCTCCGGCTTTGTCTATTACGTCTCGGTGACGGGCATCACCGGGGCTGCGGCTGCCGAGGCGGCATCGGTTGCCCCTGAAGTGGCCCGGATCGCCACGGCAAGCGGCCTGCCGGTGGTGGTGGGCTTCGGCATCTCCACGCCCGAGGGCGCGCGCGCGATCGCCTCGGTCGCCGATGGCGTGGTGGTGGGCTCGGCCATCATCCGCAAGCTTGAGGAGGTTGGGCGCGTGGACGAGACCCTGAGCTTTGTCGCCGATCTGGCGCGGGCCACCCACGAGCGCTGACGCCTTTCCGGTTCTGCCGACGACGCTTTCGGGCGGGGTCCCCCCGCGCCGGACTCGACTCGGCCGGGCATGCGCCCTAGACAGGAACATAAAGTGAACAACTGACGGGGCAGCGCGTCATGGGCCGGCGCATTCTCTCCATATGGTTCGGGCGGCTGGCCTCGGATCTGGCGCTGGGGCGCGCGGCCCGGGGGGGGGGGGGGGGGGGGGGCAGTGGGGGGGTGGCCCGGGGGGGGGGGGGCGCCCGGGGGGGGTGGGG
>JAFIEC010000012.1 GCA_020832725.1 Paracoccaceae bacterium
AAAACCCCCACCCCCCCGGCCGGGGCGCGCGTACCCGCGCGCCACCGCAGCCACCGTTCCCGACGCCCGGGCGCAGCGGATCGGCCAGAGCGCCGCCCCGCGCAAGCGCATGGACAACCAGCCCGCCGAACAACCCCATTCCCAGCGCCGCCGCCGTCTTGGCCAGCGCGAATTGCAGCCCCATCACCCCCGTCGTCAACGCGAACATCGAGGGGTCCATCAGCGGAGAGGCCAGCCAGAAGGCCATCACCGCAGACAGCGGCACCCCCATCGCCAGCAGCGCCGCAATCAGCGGGATCACCCCGCAGGAACAAAAGGGAGAGAAGGCCCCGGCAACCGCCGCCAGCGCGATCATCATCAGCGGCGCACCGGTAAAGGCGCGCGCGATCAGATGGTCGGCCCCGGTTGCCCCCGCCCAAGCGGCCAGCCCGATCGACAACACCAGAAAGGGCGCGATCTTCCACAGGGCGCTCAGGGCGAAACCCGCGCTCTCGGCGGCCTGGGGCGCATCGAACAGCGCAAGGCCCGCCAGCAGCAACGCCGAGGCCAGCCACACCCGCTGATTGCGCAACATCCCCAGAAACGCCGTGCGGCGGCCGGAGAGATCAAGGGCTGCATCACTCATCTCGATATCTCCGGTTTGATCGATGTCTCATGCCAGCAGATCGGTCCCGGCCCGCGCACCCGCGGCCGACAGCGGGACACCTGCGCAGCATTCCGCCGTCAGAAAGGCCAGAAGGCGGTGCATCGCGGGATAATCAACGCTGTTGCGCACCTCGCGGCCCTGCCGGGCCTGTCGCACAAGCCCGGCTTCCACCAATGCGGAAAGGTGATGGGCCAGTGTCGAGGGGGCCAGGCCAAGATGCTCCGCGATGTCGGAGACCCGCATCCCGCCATCGCCGGCCCGCACCAGCAGGCGAAAGACATCAAGCCGCACCTCGTGCCCGAGGGCTGCAAGGGCGCGGGCGGCATCGGCGGATGCGGGTGGCAGGTTCCAGTCCATCGCCGCAATCAAAACGACAAAACCGGTTTTGTCAATCTTTCTGCCGGAGATTCGTCACTTGCACCCCGAAGGCCGTCCAGCCCTGATGCCAGCGCAGCAGCGTCGTCAGCGCGCAGGCTGCGGCAAAGACAAGGGCCAGCACCGGAAAGGCCTGTGGAAACAGACACATGGCGGTAAAGACGAGGATCGTCTCGAACCCTTCCGTCAGGCCACCGAGGTAGTAGATACCCTTGGCCGGAAAGGCTGCAGGGGAAACATCCCTTTTGGCGGCGATGGCGGCAAAGGCCAGAAAAGACGACCCCGTGCCCACGAAGGCAGCCACCAGAACCGCCGCCGGCAGCGCGTTGGCGTGCGGATCGGCCAGCGCAAAGCCTACGGGCACCAGCGCGTAGAAGACGAAATCGAGCGCGATGTCGAGAAAGGCCCCCCGGTCGGTCGGCCCCGCGATCCGCGCCACTGCCCCATCCAGCCCGTCGAACAGGCGATTGAGCAGGATCGCGGCCAGCGCCGCCCCCCACAGGCCCGCCGCCAGAAGCGCCACCGCAACCAGACCCAGCGCAAAGCCCGCCAGCGTCAGCGCGTCGGCCGACACGCCAAGACGCACCAGCGCACGGGCCGGGCGGGCCAGCGCACGATGCAAATAGGGCTGAAGGGCAGCGTCGATCATGGCTCACCGGCAGGAGCGGGAGCCTACATTAGGCCGTATCGCACGATCCGGGCAAGGCAAGGCGCACACGTTTGCTTGAGCCCGCCCTCAGGTCCAGCCCGCCGCCCTCAGCCGGGCCCGGAAAGACCGGCCCACCGGCACGCGCCGCCCGTCCTTCAGGCGCAGGAACAGCCTCTGGCCCTCGCGCTCTGTCCCTTCCAGCGCGCCCCGCGCCACCCACCACGAGCGGTGCACCCGCAGACCGACGGGCTCCAGTTCCCGGGCGGCGTCCTCCATGCGGCACAGAACCATGGGGCTGCCGCCGGTGGTATGGGCGACAAGGTAATGGTCCTGCATCTCAAGGCACAGAAGCTGCCCCGGAAGTGGTGCCGGAAAGCGCCGGGCAAAGCGCGCCAGCGCTTCGATCCGGGCGGATTGCGCGGCTTCCTCCACCGGGACCGGATCGGGGAACGGCGGCCCTGTCGCAGGCGAGGCCCGGGCCTCCTGACCGTCTTCCCAGGCATAGACCGGCAGCGAGATGGCCGCGAGCAACAGCAGCACCTGCCCGAACAGCACCGCAACATTGCCGGGCCAGCCCAGACCCGACCGCCCCCCCGCCAGCGCCACAACCCCCGTGGCCGGGAACGCCGTTGCCAATGCGCCCAGCAGCGGCACACTGGCCCGGCGCGCAGGCAGAGCCGGGCCCAGCACCGCATCCACCCGGCGCACGATGGCATCGGCCAGCATCCAGTTGAGCGAGACCAACGCCAGCCAGTAGACCAGCCTGCGCCCAAGGGGCAGCGCGCCATAGGTTCCGAAGGGGCCGATCAGGCCCAGCAACAGGCCCACGGCCAGCGGCAGGGCCAGCCGTGCGGCCAGGGTCTGCCCCATGCCGGTCATCCGTTCGCGCATCGTGAATGCCCCCTCACATGCAGCCCGCGCATTTCGCGTCTCCCTCGCGCATCCGGTCTGGAGCCCTGCCCTCCGCCACGTCTAGCCGGGCGAGATACCGGACAACAACCGACAGGAGCGCGATCCATGACGGCAATCCTACTCTATCTTCACATCGTTGCGGGTGCAGGGGCGCTTGTGACCGCAGGCCTCGCGATCGGGTCGGTCAAGGGCGGTCCACTGCACCGGCGCGCGGGCAAGGGCTATGTGCTGGCCATGCTGGCAACCTCGGCCTCGGCGCTGATCCTGTCGGTGGTCCACCCCAGCCCCTTTCTGTTCGCGGTGGGCATCTTCAGCTTCTACCTCGTATTCAGCGGCTGGCGCGCCGCCCTGATCCGCGACGGGTACCCGCGCGCCGCAGATCATGCGGGCGGTGCGGTGATGGCCGCCTGCGGCCTTGGCATGATGGGCTGGGGCGCGGTTGGCCTGGTGTCGAGCGGCGGCGCGCAGCCGGTGATCCTGCTGGCCTTCGGTGCCATCGGCCTTTCGCTGGCGCTGGCCGACTGGCGCGACTGGCGGCGCGGCCCCGTCACCGGGCCTGCACGCATCGTGCGGCATCTGTCGCGGATGATGGGCGGCACCATCGCCACGGTCACGGCGGCCGGAGTGGTCAACCTGGGCTTTCTGCCGGAACTGGTCGTCTGGCTTGGCCCCACGATCCTCTTCACCCCCCTCATCGCCTGGTGGAGCGCCCGCACCCTGCGCGGTCGCACCCCCGCCTGACATCCGGAAAGGAGCCAGATCATGACAGCCTCTCGTATCCTGCGCGTGCTCGGCATCGGACTTGGTGTCCTGCTTCTGCTCGCCCTCGCCGCCTTCCTGTGGCTGCGGCAAACCCCTGCCTGGGCCGGGATCACCCTGTTCTCCGAGGGCACCCGGGTGGAGAACTTCCGCCAGATGGAGCGGGTCTTTCCTGCACGCCCGGTGCCCAGTGGCGGCGACGTCTGGGCCTTTGGCAGCCGCCCTGCGCCCCTTCCCGCGCGCTATGAGTTCGAGGGCACGCCCCGCGACCTCGCCGCCTTCCTGGATCGCACCGAGACAACCGGCCTGCTGGTCGTGCACCGGGGCGATATCGTGCACGAGGAATACCGGCTCGGCGCGGACGCGGCCTCGCGGTTCACGTCCTGGTCGATGGCGAAATCGGTGCTCTCGGCGCTGATCGGGATCGCACTCGAGGAGGGCCGCATCGCCAGCCTGCGCGACCCGATCGCCACCTATGTGCCCGCGCTGGAGGGCACGCCCTATGGCGCGGTTCCGATCGAGGATGCGCTGACCATGTCCTCGGGCATCGCCTTTGACGAGGATTACGCAAACCCGCTGTCCGACATCAACATGCTGTTCATCCGGGCGATGGCCATGGGACGGTCGGCCGAAGAGATGCTGGCCGGGCTGGAGGCCGAGCGCGAACCGGGCGTGTTCAACGCCTATGCCAGCTCCGACAGCATGGCGCTGGGTCTGGTCCTCGAGGGCGCGACGGGGATGGCGGTGTCGGACTATCTCGCCGCCCGCATCTGGAGCCCGATGGGGGCCGAGGCCGACGCCAACTGGAGCACCGACCGGGCCGGGCGCGAATTCAGCCTGTGCTGCCTGAACGCGACCTTGCGCGACTATGCCCGTTTCGGTCGGCTCTATCTTGAGGGGGGTGCGCGGGATGGCCGGCAGATCGTGCCCGCGGATTGGGTCGCCGCCTCGGTCGCGCCAGAGGCACCGCATCTGCAACCGGGCGACAACCCGGCCAGCGACTGGACCTTTGGCTATGGCTACAAATGGTGGATACCCGAGGAACCACAGGGCGATTTCGTCGCCATCGGGGTCTGGGGGCAATACATCTACGTGGACCCCGCGCGCGAGATCATCATCGTCAAGACCAGCGCAGACCCGGAGTTCGACGACAACGATCACGAGAGCATCGCCGCCTTCCGCGCCATCGCCCGTGCCGTGGGCGGGCAGAAGGGGGCAGGCGGAACCGAGTGACCGGGGCCTGCGGTCGCTGGCGGGGGCATGCGCCCCTGCCCGTCCGGCGCTCAGCGCACCTTCAGTGTGGCAAGCCCGATCATCGCCAGGATCAGCGAGATGATCCAGAAGCGGATCACGATCTGCGGCTCGGCCCAGCCCTTCTTTTCGAAATGGTGGTGGATCGGGGCCATCAGGAACACCCGCTTTCCCGTGCGCTTGAAATAGAGCACCTGGATGATGACGCTCAGCGCCTCGACCACGAACAGCCCGCCGACGATGGCCAGCACGATCTCGTGCTTGGTGGCCACCGCGATCGCCCCCAGCGCGCCGCCCAGCGCAAGGCTTCCGGTAGCGCCCATGCACACCGCCGCCGGGGGGGCGTTATACCACAGAAACCCCAGCCCCCCCCCGATGAGGGCCGCGCAGAAGACGAGGATCTCTCCGGTCCCGGGCACGAAATGCACATCCAGATAGGCGGTGAAATCGGCCCGGCCCACGGCATAGGCGATGATGCCCAGGGTCCCGGCCGCGATCATCACCGGCATGATCGCCAGCCCGTCCAGACCGTCGGTCAGGTTGACCGCATTCGCGGTGCCCACGATCACCAGAATCGCGAAGGGCAGGAAGAACAGCCCAAGATCGAACAGCACGTTCTTGAACACCGGGACCGCCAGCTTGCCGCTGAGGCCTTCGGGATGCACATGCATAGCCGCCACCCAAGCCACCAGCGCGATCAGCAGCCCGATGCCGAACCGCAGGCGCGCCGACAGCCCCTTGGCGTTGCCCTTGGAGACCTTGGCATAATCGTCCAGAAACCCGATGACACCAAAGGCGATCGTGACCAGGAGCACGATCCAGACATAGGGATTGTCCAGCCGCGCCCAGACCAGCGTGGAAAAGGTCAGCGCCGACAGGATCAGAAGGCCGCCCATCGTGGGGGTGCCGGCCGTGGTGACAAGGTGGCTTGCAGGCCCGTCCTGGGGGATGGGCTGGCCGTTGGACTGCCGCCGTCGCAGGATCTCGATCCGCGGTCGGCCAAAGCAAAAGC
>JAFIEC010000408.1 GCA_020832725.1 Paracoccaceae bacterium
GCATCCGCTCCTGCGCCGGCGGAGATGTCGCTCCTCCGAGTCCGAGGAGCGCGACGGCAGCCCCTCCGGAAATCCACAGCGCATTGGGCAGAAACAGTGCCAGTGCCAGCGCCGCCATCTCCGGCGATGTCTGTCCCGCGATGCCCAGGGCAAAGACCAGTGTCAGCGCGCCACCCAGCCCGAGCGTCATTGCCGCCGCAGCCAGCCGGGCGCGCAAGACATCGCGGCGGCCCGCATCGGCATCCGGTGGGGCGGGATCGGTCATGGCCTGGTCGACGCTGCTCATTCGGCGCGAGATAACGCAACCACGCCCGGGAGCAATGGCGGCCAATGGCTCAGCGGCCCAAAGGCGGCCACATGCGCGCAAATACGCCGTCGCGTCGCACGATCGCATGGTGAAGCGCCACCACCACATGCCCCAGCACAAGCGCCACAAGCACATAGCGCCCCCAGAAATGCGCGGCCTTGGCGACAGCCTCCAGCGAATCGGAGCGCGGGACAAGCGGCGGCACGCCCAGCGCGTTGAGCATCTCGATGGGAAAGCCCCCGGCGACCACACGCACATAGCCGCTCACCGCCATGAACAGAAGTGCCGCATAAAGCGCGGCGTGCCCCGCGCGGGCCATCTGCCGCTGGCGCAGGGGGATCGAGGCGGGGAGCGGTGGCGGCGGGTTAAACGCGCGCCACAGCAGGCGCAGCAGAACAAGCAGCAGGATGATGACGCCCCCGTTCTTGTGCAGGATGAACAGCAGGTTCTGGGTGGGCCGGGCCAGGCCCTCGGTCAGCATGATCGTGCCGATGGGCAGGGTTGCCAGAACCATCAGCGCAACAATCCAGTGCAGCAGGCGCGCCGTGGCTGTATATCGCCGTGGCGCAAGGCTCGCGTCGGACATCGTTCGTCTCCCGTTGCGGCGGCCACCTCGCAAGATGGGTCGCTTTCGGCCTGTTGCCGTAATCTAGGGTACGAAGGCCGTTATTGCAGGGCACCACGGATGATGCCCATGTCACGAGAACTTGAACACCCGGGCCCTGTCACCCCGACAAGGCTTGCGGATCGCGGGACTTGAACGGCGTGGTGCGGCGCTAGGTAACAGCAGATGGTCGATTTTGGCTTTCATCCCCAGTCACGGCAGCGTCCGCCGCTGAACTGGCCCCTGCCGCCGGTCGTGGCCGGAGGTGCGCTTGCGCTGGGCCTTGCCCCGCTGGTGGCGCTGTCGGCCTGGGCGTTGCAGCCGCAGGCGGGGCTGGCACCCCTGGCCCTTGCGACCGGGACCTTTGCCGCGATCGCGGCAGCGATGCTCCTTGGTCTCAGGCTGCATTACCCACACCCGCGTCTGGGTGCCTGCAACGGTGTGACATTGCTGCGCGCGGCGATGGTGTCGGTTCTTGCCGCAGCACTGCTGCTGCCAATGCGCGCCGATGATGCCGGGCTGGCCTGGGCGCTGGCGGCGCTGGCGCTGGCAGCACTGCTGCTGGACGGGGTGGATGGATGGGCGGCACGGCGGGCGCGGCTGACCTCCGGTTTCGGCGCGCGGTTCGACATGGAGGTGGATGTCGTCTTCGCGCTGGTGCTGGCGATCATGGTCTGGCAGGGCGGAACCGTCGGCATCTGGGTCCTGGCGCTGGGTCTGCTGCACCCGGCATTCCTGTTGGCCTCGCTGATCTGGCCCGCCCTGCGCGCACCCCTCCCCGATGCACGCTGGCGCAAGGTGCTGTGTGTCGCGCAGATGCTCGCCCTGATCGCCCTGATCACGCCCGCCATGCCAGCCGCGCTGGCCCCGTGGCTTGCAGCCGGTATCCTGGCGGTGCTGGTCGCGGGCTTTGGCCGCGACATCTTCTGGCTTGTCCGGCGCGCGGGCTAGGGGATGGGGCGCACCACATCTCTTGGTCTGGCGACGGCGCTTCTGTTTCTGGTGCTGATCCAGCCCAACCACCCCGCCGCGATGACCTGGGGCGCGTTGCGGCTGTTCCCGCTGGAGCTGCCCGTGCTGATCCTGGTGCTGGTGGCGCTGCCCGCACGCGGCATGGCGACATCAGCCATCCGCGCGGCGGTAGTGGTGGCGCTGATGGTCATCGCGGTGCTGAAGGCGGCCGATTATGCCTCTTTCGTCTCCTACAACCGCGGCTTCAATCCGGTCACCGACCTGCATCTCCTCCCCGCTGCGTGGAACCTCGCCTCGGGCAGCATCGGTGCGGTGCTTGCGGCCTTGGCTTTGGTGGCGGCGCTGATGGTGGTCCTGATGCTCACTGCCGCGCTCTGGTGGGCGACGGGGCGCTGGGCTTCGGTCGCGCTGCCGGGGCCGATGCGCGCAGGTGCAGCGGTGCTGGCCCTTCCCGCGCTGGCCCTGGCAGTGGCGGAGATCGGGCAGGCCCGCCGCGCCTGGAGCTTGCCCGCCTCTCCGCCCGGTGCCGCCTTTACCGCGCGTGTGGGCATCGAGCGGGCCGAGCTCGTACGCCGCACCATGGGCGAGATGGCCGAATTCCGCACCGCCGCACTCACCGACCCGCTGCGCGATGCGCGCCCTCTGTTCGACCGGCTTGGCGGTGCGGACCTGGTGATCGTCTTCGTCGAGAGCTATGGCAATTCCAGCCTGATCAACCCGCTGTACGAACCCGTCCACGGCGCGCGGCTCCGCGACATCGCGACGACACTCGACGCGCACGGGCTGGCCATGCGCACGGGGCTGGTCACCGCGCCGACGATCGGCGGGCAAAGCTGGCTGGCCCACGGCACGCTGGCCTCGGGGCTGTGGATTGACAGCCAGCCGCGTTATCGTGCCATGCTGGCAAGCCCGCGCCAGAGCCTCTTTCACCACGCACAGGACGCAGGCAAGCGCAGCGTGGCGATCATGCCCGCCCATGTCTTCGACTGGCCGGAGGGGGCGTTTCTCGGCTTCGATGCGATCTACAACGCCCCCGATCTCGGCTATCGTGGCGAGCGGTTCAACTGGGTGACGATGCCCGATCAGTTCACCCTTGCCGCCTTCGACAGGCTTGAGCGCGACCGCGCCGACAGGCCGCCGTTGCTGGCGCAGGTGGTGCTGGTTTCGTCGCATGCACCGTGGATTCCGGTGCCGCCGGTCATCCCCTGGGAGGACATCGGCGATGGCACGATCTTCAACCAGTGGGCAACCAGTGGCGACCCGCCCGAAGTGGTCTGGCGCGATCCGGACCGCATACGGGCGGAATTCACCCGCGCGGTCGATTATTCGCTGGACGCAGTCGGTGCCTACCTTGAGCTTCATGCCGATGCCCGCGCCCTGACAATCGTGCTGGGCGATCATGAACCCGCCCCCTTTGTCGCCGGCGTGGACAGCCTGGAGGTGCCGGTCCATGTCATCGGCCCGCCCGACCTCGTGGCGCTGGTCGAGGGCTGGGGCTGGGCCGAGGGGATGATCCCCGATCAGGCGGGGCCAGTCTGGCGCATGGACGAGTTGCGCGCGCGACTGATCTCGGCCCTGTCCTCCGGCGCGCCGTGATGCGCCGGCGCCTCTGGTGGATGGCACGCCTGCTGGTGGCGGCAGGCCTTCTGGCGCTGGTGGCGCGGCTGGTGGATGCCCCGGCGGCCCTTGCCCTGCTCGGGGGCGCGTCGCCCCAATGGCTTGCACTGGCCTTCGGGCTTCTGTCGGCACAGATCGTGCTGTCGGCCCTGCGCTGGCGGCTGACAGCGGATCGACTGGGCCATGCCTTTGGCGCAGGCCAAGCCATCCGGGAATACTACCTTGGCGTGCTGGCCAATTTCGCGCTGCCCGGTGGGGTGCTGGGTGACGCGGCCCGGGCGGTGCGGGCCCGCCACGGGGCGGGGCTGGGCGTGGCGGTGCAGGCTGTCGTGCTGGAGCGGATGGCAGGACAGGTGGCACTGGTCCTCGCCCTGATACCGGGCTTGCTGCTCTGGCCGGGGCTGGCACCCTGGGGGCTGGCACTGGCGGCGGCCCTGCTGGTCGCGGCGGGCGGGCTGGTCACCGGACCGGGGCGCAGGGCGGGGAGGATCGTCGCCCGGGCATGGCTGTCGCGGGGGGCATGGCCTGCCCAGGCGGGGCTGAGCGCGGCGATCCTTGCGGCCAACCTCGGGGCCTTTGCCGCCTGCGCGGCCGCGACCGGAGTGCCGCTTCCGGCTACAGCCGCGCTGGTGCTGATCCCGCTTGCGCTTGCGGCGATGCTGATTCCGGTCAGCGTGGCGGGCTGGGGTCTGCGCGAGGGGGCCGCCGCCCTGCTGTGGCCGCTCGCCGGCCTGAGCGCCGAGGCGGGCGTCGCGGCCTCCATCGCCTTCGGCCTTGTGGCACTGGCAGCCGTCCTGCCCGGTCTGGCGCTGATGCTGTCGGGCAGGCACGCCCCTGCCGCCTGAAACCGGCCGCCCGGGATCAGCCGGCCCCCGCCAGACGGTCCAGCACCGCCCCCATCACCCCGGCCGTATCCGACCAATGCGGCAGCCGCGCGCCCGCGGCACGGGCGACCCTTGCACAGGCGGCGCGGCGGTCCGGCTCTGTCAGCATGACGCGCAGGGCTGCGGCAAAGGCTTCGGGATCATCGGCGGGCACCAGCGCCCCGGCCCCAGGGGGCACCGTCTCGGGCACCGCACCGACAGCACAGGTCACCACCGGCAGCCCATGGAGCTGCGCCTCGGAGAACACGAGGCCATAGCCCTCGTAGCGGGTGGCCAGCGCAAAGACCGTCGCCTGTTCAAAAAGCGCCGAAAGCGCAGCATCCGGGATGCAGCCGGGCAGGCCCACACGCGCCTCCAGGCCCAGAGCGGCCCGCTGTGCGCGCAGCGCCGCCTCCACCTCCGGGTCGTGGGTCATGCCGACGATCTCGGCCCGCCAGTCGAGATCGGCAAGCCGCGCCAATGCCGCCAGCAACACGTCATGGCCCTTGCGTGCGCATATGATGCCTACCGACAGGATCAGCGGCGGCACCGCAGGTGCAAGGCCCTGCAACTCGGGCCGATCGAACCCCGGCAGGGCCACCGAGATATCCGCCTCCGCCACCCCGAAATCGGCCACGAGGATACGCTTGGTATGGGGGCTGGGCACCACCACATGGGCGGCATGGCGCAGGTTGTCGCGCTCGCGCTCCAGCAGCGCCCGGGCACGTTCGGGCGGCAGGCCCGCCTCCAACCCCAGGGGATGGTGCAGCATGGCGACCACGGGCGCGCGGATTGCCGCGAGCCCTTCGGTGTCGACCGCCCCGAAGATCAGACCATCGAGGATCAGCGGCACATCACCGGGCAATTCCTGCAGGCGGCGCAGCGTTTCGGCCTCATCCCCCCGGGTGGGGTGGGGAAAGCTGTCGCCGGTGCGGATGTGCTCCACCGCGCGCCCCGCTGCGCGCAGCGCATACAGCAGGCTGCGCTCGTAATTGTAGCCGCCGGTGCGGGTGTCGAGATCGCCCGGAATGGCAAATGCGGCGGCAGCGAGTGTCATCGGCAGGCTCCGGTTCAGCTCAGTTGCTCAGGCGCATAGCGCCGCAGCGCCCGGCGCTCCAGAAGCGCGACCCCGGCATATCCCAGCGCCGAGACGGCAGCCAGCGTGGCCGTGGCCGACCACAGCATGTTGTAGTTGGAGGTCGATGCCGAAAGCGCCATCAGATGCCCCATGCCCCGTCCGGTAGCCAGCCACTCGGCCACGGTCACCGCAAGAACGGCTGCGGGCACCGACATGCGGGCCGCGGCAAAGAAGGCCGGCAGCATGGCCGGCAATTGCGCATGAAGCAGCCTCTGCACGGGCCGGGCCGCATAGGCGGCAAAGACGTCGAGCACCTGCCCCGGTGCCTGACGCAACCCCTGCAGGCAGGCGACCAGTGCGGGAAAGAAGGTCATCACCGCGACGATGGCGATGGTGCCCGTCGCCCCCCGCCCCAGCATGAGCACGATCAGCGGCGCCGTGGTCACGATGGGCACCGAGCGCAGCGCAACAGCGATCGGCATCACGCTGCCCGCCGCTGCGGGGTAAAGCGTCAGCACCGCCGCCAGAGCCGCACCCAGCACCAGACCGGCAACATAGCCCGGTATCGTCCACAGCAGCGTCTCCACCATCGCCGCAGCAAGCGTGGCGCGCGCTGCGGCCGCCTGCGGTGCGGTGACCAGAAAGCGCCAGACATCGTCGGGGCGCTTGGCGAAGAAGCGGTTCAGATCGGCCAGCTCCATCGCCGCCCACCACAGCAACAGCACCACCAGCACGGTCAGCGCACCGATCGCGGCACGCTCTGCAAGGCGGGTGGCGGAAGCAGGTGGCGGGGTCAGCAGCGCCTCGGGACGGTCCGGAGCCAGCCAGCGACCCAAAGCCCCCAATGCCCCGTAGCCAGCCATGGCAACAGCCGCGGAAATCGTCGCCAGCGTCCATGTCGCGGTGACATCGAGGCCGCGCATCGCCCGAATGACCAGCACACCGAGGCCCCGGTCGGCGCCCGTGAACTCTCCGATCATGGCGCCGAGGATGGCTGCGGGCGCGGCGATCTGCAGCCCCGCCACCAGGTAGGGCAGCGCCGCCATCGCGCGGACCTGCACAAGGGCGCTGGGCCCGCCGCGCCCATAGAGGCGGATGAGGTCGAACCAGCTGGCCGGCGCGGCGCGCAGCCCCACCATCAGCGGGATGAAGGTGGTGTAGTACACGGCCAGCGCCGCGATGGTGATCTGCGGCCCCGACCCGGGGCCGTAAAGTACCCGCAGGATCGGCGCCGTTGCCACCAGCGGAAGGCAGAAGACCACCAGCGCCAGCCCGGCCACGACACCCGCCCCGCGCGGAAGCGCCAGCGCCATTAGCGCCAGTGCCACGGCTGCAAGATTGCCGATGACAAAGCCCCAGGCCGCGTTTTCCAGCGTCACCGCCGCCGCCCGTGTCAGCAGCCCGGCATTGGCCCATGCATGGGCGATCACGTCCAGCGGGCCCGCCAGCAGGAACCGCCCCGCCAGCCACCACGCCGCCCCCTCCCACAGCCGCAGGAACCGCACGACCCCCGGCAGCCAGCGCGGCACGCGCGCCAACGCCGTGGGGCGCGCGCCGGGCAGGTCTGCGACCGTGCTCACTCGGCCACCAGGCGCCGCGCGGTCTCGCCCCTCGACAGCGCCTCGGAGACCTGATCGCAGAGGTCGAGAAAGCGGTTGGTGCGCACCAGGTCGGGCGCGCGCGGATGGGAGAAGGCCACGGCGATATCGGCGACAACCTCGGCCGGGCGGGCAGAGAACACCAGCACCCGGTCCGACAGCAGCACCGCCTCGCGCACCGAATGGGTTACCAGCAGCGCAGTGGCACCGCGGGCTTGCCACAGCGCGGGCAACTCGCGATTGAGCCGGGCGCGCGTCATCTCGTCGACGGCGCCGAAGGGTTCATCCAGCAGCAGCAGGCGCGGTTCGGTCACGAGGCAGCGGGCGATGGCAGCGCGCTGGCGCATTCCGCCCGACAGCTCGGCCGGGCGCGCGCCCTCGAAGCCGGCGAGGCCCACAAGCGCGATCAACCGATCCACCGCAGCAGGATCCGCGCGCTTCCGCGCAAGCTTGAGCGCCAGCGCGATGTTGCCTCGCAGGCTGCGCCACGGCAGCAGCGACGGATCCTGAAAGGCCATCGACAGCCCCGCCCGGGCCCGCACCGCGTCGGGCGTCTGGCCACCGATGGAGATGGTGCCCGTGCTTGGCGGCTCCAGCCCCGCGACCAGCCGCAGCAGCGTGGACTTTCCACAGCCTGACGGGCCCACCAGGGCGGTGGTCTGGCCCGCTGCAAAGCGCAGCGAGACGGGGGCTACGGCCTCGATCGGCCCGACAGGGCCGGCGAAGGTCTTGGACACGCCTTCGATCACCACCTCGGGGGCGACTTCTGCGTCGGGAAGGGTCATGGCGCGCCCCTCAGCCTGCGTGGACCTCTTCCAGAATGCTGCGATCCCAGAGGTCGGCCGTCACCGGCATCCCCAGCAGGCCCAGCGTCTCGATGTTCTGGGCGACCGTCTCTTCGGTGAACCAGCCGAAGCCATGGGCGTCGGTCAGGTCCGAGAACATCAGCGGCACCTGACGGCGGGCCTGCTCGATCTGCGTCGGCCGGTCGAGGCCGGCATCGGGAAAGCGCGCCAGCGTCAGGTCGGTCGCGGCCTCCAGATCGGCGCGATAGGCGTCCCAGCCCATCGCCTCGCCCTTCAGCAGCGCCACGAGGTCGGCGCGGCGGTTGGCGATGGTGTCGTCGGTGGCGATATAGGTCTGCGAGTGCAGCACATAGCCGAAATCGGCCATCAGCATCGTCACGCTTTCGATGCCGCGCACATACATCGCGACCGGCAGATCGGTGGACCAGCACAGCAGGCAATCGACCTGCCCGGCCACCAGCGGCGCGGCGTCGTACTGGGTCGGGATGATCTCGATCCTGTTGATGTCCACGTCGTTGAGGGTGCACAGCGTCTGCAGCACCGGCATGTTGGCGGTGGGCATGCCGATGCGCTTGCCCTCCATGTCCTTCGGCTCGTTCACCGGGTTGCCGGGCAGCGATGCGATGGCGAAGGGGTTGTTCTGCATCGCCACGCCAAGGATGCGGAAGGGTGCGCCCTGCGCCACGGCCGATGCGGTATAGTCCGCCGCCGAAATCCCCACCAGCGCGGTGCCGGAGACCACCGGCGGTTCCACCGGCGCGTTCGGGCCGCCGCTGTCCAGGCGCACCGACAGGCCCAGATCGCGCCAGAAACCACGCTCATCCGCGATATAGCTGCCCGCGAACTGCACCGAATGCAGCCACGACAATTGCAGCGCGACCCGGGTCTGCGCGCGGGCAACGCCGGGGCCAAGGGCTGCAAGGCCCAGGGCACCCAGACCCAGCCCAAGGGAATGGCGGCGGGTGATCAGCGATGTTGTCATGCAAGCCTCCTGTGTCGGGAGGTATGATAGTGCGCAGAACGCCAAGACCCAACCCGCTCCGTCCTGCTGTGCCCTGCGGCCCGGGCACGCAGGCGACCTGCCCCGCTCAGGGCATCGGTGCCCGCAGGGCAGGCGGCGCGTAATCGGCCGGATCGACGAGGGCAGGCCGACCCGGCAGAGAGAGGGCACTGCGCGCGGGTTCCGCCCGGGAAACGACCTTCCCGCCCCGCACCACCGCCAGCCGCGTGGCGCGCAGACGGATCGCCTCGATCGGGTCGGCAGCCTGCAACAGGACCATGTCGGCACGGCATCCCGGTGCCAGCCCGTAGCCCTCCAGCCCCATGACCGCCGCCGCATTCACGGTCACCGCGTCGAAACAGGCTCGCATCGCATCCCGCGAGGTCATCTGCCCAACGTGCAGCCCCATCGAGGCGACTTCGAGCATGTCGCCGGAACCCAGCGAATACCACGGGTCCATCACGCAATCATGGCCGAAGGCCACGTTGACGCCCGCCGCCATCAGTTCCGGCACCCGCGTCTGGCCGCGCCGCTTCGGATAGGTGTCGTGGCGGCCCTGCAGGGTGATGTTGATGAGCGGATTGGCCACCGCATGCAGCCCGGCTTCGGCCATCAGCGGGATGAGCTTGGAGACGTAGTAATTGTCCATGGAGTGCATCGAGGTGAGATGCGAGCCCGCCACCCGGCCCTGCAGCCCGTGGCGGATGGTCTCGGCGGCCAGCGTCTCGACGTGGCGGGAGAGCGGATCATCGGTCTCGTCGCAATGCAGATCCACCCGGAGGCCCCGCTCTGCCGCGATCCGGCACAGGGACGCGACCGAGGCTGCGCCATCGGCCATGGTCCTCTCGAAATGGGGGATGCCGCCCACCACATCGACACCCATGTCGAGGGCCCGCTCCAGCGCTTCGGCGGCACCGGGGGCGCGGAAATAGCCGTCCTGGGGAAAGGCCACGAGTTGCAGGTCGATCCATGGGGCGACCTGGCGGCGCAACTCGAGCATCGCCTCGACGGTCACGAGGCGCGGGTCGGACACATCGACATGGCTGCGGATCGCCAGCAGCCCGCGCGAGACGGCGAGATCGCAATAGCGCAGGCCCCTCTCCACCAGAGCCTCGACAGTCAGCAGCGGCTTCAACTCGCCCCACAGCGCAATACCCTCCAGCAGGGTCCCCGAGTGGTTCAGCCGCGGCAGGCCCAGCGACAGGGTGGCGTCCATGTGGAAATGCGCGTCCACGAAAGGCGGCGTGACCAGAAGGCCGCCGGCATCGAGCCGCGCCCCCGCCTCGGCCCCGGCGGCAAGGCCGGGCCCCACGGTCACGATGCGGCCATCCCTGACGGCGATGTCCTGGCCTGTCCTGCCGTCGGGCAAGGTGGCATCGGTGACGATCAGGTCGAACATGGGGCCTCCGGGCTTGGTCCGATGATGGCGCCCTGCGGGCCAATCGGACAAGGGATTCAGCGGTCCTGACGGATATAGGCGCGGCCCAGATGGCCCGGCTCTCCCTGCCGGTGCCAGCCCAGGGCCGCAAACAGCACCAGCACGCCGATGGTCAGCACATAGGGCAGCATGGACAGCAGATAGACCGGAACATCCACGCCCAGCGTCTGCAGCCGCGGGATCAGCGCATCGGCCGAGGCAAAGACCGCAGCCCCCGCGATGGCGCGCAGGGGCGACCATTGCGCAAAGACGACAAGCGCCAGCGCGATCCAGCCGCGGCCGGCTACCATTCCCTCGGTCCATGTCCGGCTGCCCACGACCGACAGATAGGCCCCCGCCAGCCCGATCAGGGCACAACCCACGATGCAGGCCGCCAGCTGATGCAGCTGCACATCCACCCCCGAGGCGTCGGCAGTCGCCGGATCCTCGCCCACGGCCCTGAGCTGCAGACCGGCACGGGTGCGGAACAGCACGAAACTGGCCCGCCCCGCCACGATCAGCGCCAGATAGACCACCGCATCCTGCGCGAACAGCATCCGCCCGACCAGCGGCAAGCCCGTCAGCGCTTCGGGGAAGCCGACATTGCCGAGCCCTGCAAAATTCTTGTGGGCCGCCGCCCTGCCCAGCGCGCCGGATGCGCCCAGCCCGATGGCCACGAGGGCAAGGCCCGCCGGGATCATGGGCGCGCGAAACACCACCACGGCGATGATGAAGGGCACCGAGACCAGCAACCCCGCCCCGGTGCCTGCCGCCAGCGCCCGCGCAGGCTGCAGGCCCGCCAGCGCCGCCACCGCGCCCGCCATGGCGGCGCCGGCCATGATCCCCTCGATCCCGAGGTTGAGAACGCCCGCCCGCTCGCACAGGATCAGCCCGATCGAGGCCAGCAGCAGCGGCGTCATATAGCCGGGCACCGCCCCGGCCCATGCAGTGAGGAAGGCCAGGGTCATGCGGCGCGCTCCGTCGTTCCGGTACGGTCGAGGGTGACGCGGAAGGTGGTGAAGAACTGCGCCGTGACCAGCGACAGCAGGATCACGCCCTTGATCGTCAGGATGATCCCCTCGGACACCCCGTAGAAGACCTTGAGCGAACCGGAGGCTACTGCGAGGCCGGCCAGAAGAAATGCCACCAGCGGCACCGCCAGCGGCTCGTTTCGAGCCAGCGCCGCCACCACGATCCCGTTGAAGGTGGCGAACAGTCCGATCTGCTGGGTCAGGCGATATTCCGTCCCGGCCACCACGACACCGCCCGCAAGCCCGGCCATCGCCCCGCCCAGCAGGATCACCACGACCATGATCCTGACCGTGGGAAAGCCCAGCGACCGCGCCGCATCGGGGTTGTCGCCGGTCAGGTTGGCGGCAAAGCCGAAGCGCAGGCGATGCACCATCAGCCCGCACAGCCCCGCCGCCGCCAGCGCCAGGAACAGGCCTGCATGGACATTGCCGAACCCCAGCCGGGGCAGGCGCTCGACCGCGTCCAGGACCGGCGAGGAGGGAAAGTTGTGGGTCGGGTCGCGGAACGGGCCAAAGACCATGTGCTGGAGCAGCAGAAAGGCGACCTTGGACAACAGCAGCGTGACGATCACCTCGCTGACGCCCAGCCGCAGGCGCAACAACAGCGGCAGCGCGATCCACAACGCGCCGCCTGCTGCGGCGGCCAGCATCATCACCGGCAGCCGCATCGCACCGCCGATATCGTAGAGCGCCACCGTGGTGGCGAAGATGCCGCCCAGAAGCAATTGCCCCTCGATCCCGATGTTCCAGAACTTCAGCCGCAGGCACAGGGCCGCCGACAGCCCCACAAGGATCATCGGCGTCGCCGCCGTCAGGGTGCGGGCCAGTCCGTCGCGGTCGAAGAAGACCTCCATCACCAATTCCTGGAACAGCGCGTCGCGGGGCACCCCTGTTGCGGTGAGGATGATCAGCGACAGGCCAAGCGCGAACAGCACCGCCCCCAGATAGGTGGCGACGCTCAGCCAGAAGGGCGCGGTCGCCCGTCGCTCCAGGGTGACGCGCTCAAGCATGGCCGAGCATCAGCCGCCCGATGGCCGCCCGATCCGGGCGTGGGCCCTGCGGAGAGGTCAGCCGTCCCCGGCTCATGACATGGATGGTGTCGGACAGGGCCATGATCTCCTCGATATCCTCGCTGATGATGAGCACCGCAGCGCCGCGGCCCGCCGCCTCGAGCAGGCGGTCATGCACATGGCGACAGGCGGCGACATCAAGGCCGCGGGTGGGGGAATGGGCGATGATCAGCCGCGCCGCGTCGTCGAGTTCGCGCGCAAGAACCGCCTTTTGCGCATTGCCCCCTGACAGAAGCCGCACCGGACGCGCCCCTCCCGCCGTGGCCCCCGCGATGTCGAAAGCCGCGATCAGCCGCGCGGCCAGTGCCCGCAGGCGCCCCGGAGACAACAGCGCCCGGCCCAGCGCCCCCGTCCGCACCTCTCCGGCGGCGATGTTGTGCGACAGCGGCGCATTCAGCGCCAGCGCAAAGCGCGCCCGGTCCGACGGGATGTAGCGCAGGCCAAGATCGCGCCGCGCACCGACCGGCGCGGACGAAAGCTCGCGTCCCTTCAGCACCAGCCGCCCGGCCGACATCGGCCGCAGGCCGACCAGCGCCTCGGCCAGCTCCTGCTGTCCGTTCCCGCCCACACCGGCGATGCCCGCGATCTCTCCGGCACTGAGCGACAGCGATACCGCGTGCACGCCCCCCTGCCCGGCATCAGCGGCCACCGAAAGCGCCTCGGCCGACAGCAGCACCTCGCCGGGTTCACGCCGGGGCGCCGCCGGGCCGGGGTCCGTCCGCGCAACCGCCTCCTCGCCCATCATCGCGCGGGCAAGGGTCTCGGCATCGATCCCCGCGACGGGGCGGCCCTCGAGCACCATGCGCCCGCGGCGCAGCACCGAGACACGGTCGCCCGCCGCGATCACCTCGCGCAGCTTGTGGGTGATGAAGACGATGGCATGCCCGTCCTCGGCCAGTTTGCGCATCAGCGCCAGAAGGCGCCCGGCCTCCTCGTCGGTCAGCACTGCGGTGGGTTCATCCAGGATGAGGATGCGCGCGCCGAGGCTGAGAGCCTTGAGGATCTCGATGCGCTGACGGTCGGCCACCGAGAGCCGTTCCACCGGCCTGTCGAGCGGAACCTCCAGCCCGGTGCGCGCCATCGCCTCCGACAGCCGCGCCTCCAGACGGCCCCGGCCGCGCAATTCGGGCAATGCGCCCGCTGCAAGCGCCACGTTCTCCCGGGCCGTGAAGGGACCGGCGAGGCGGAAATGCTGGTGCACCATCCCGATGCCCAGCGACAGCGCCTGTGCAGGAGCGTTGATGGAGACTGCCCTGCCGGCGATCTCGACCCCGCCGGAATCGGCGGCGTAGATGCCGCCGAGGATATTCATGAGGGTGGACTTGCCCGCGCCGTTCTCGCCCAGAAGGGCGTGGATCTCTCCGGCCCGGACAGAGAAATCCACATCCTCCAGCACACGCGCCGTGCCGAAACTCTTGCACAGCCCGCGCAGATGCAGGGCGATGCCCTCCTCCCGGGCCACGGCGCTCTCGAGCGCGCGCGGCACGGGACGTGTCTCGGCCACCGGGGCCGCGCGGCTCATGGCAGCAACGCGATCAGTTCAGCGTGCCGGTGACGCCGCGCACGAGGAAGTCCATTCCCCACAACCCGGCGTCGTCGATCCGCGTGCCCTCGGGGATCACCACACGGCCGTCCTGCGCGTGAATGGGCCCGTCGAAGGGCGAGAACGTCCCCGCCTTGATCGCGTCCGCCGTCTCCTCGATCAGGGCGCGCACCTCTGCGGGCACCAGATCCGATACGGGAGAGAGCGCCACGACACCGTCGGCCATGCTCGGGAAGGCACCCCAGGGGTTGGGCTCCCACGTGCCGTCCTTCAGCGCCGCAAGGGTGGGCAGCAGGTGCTGGTCCCAGTTGAACACGACCGAGGTCAGGTGCCCGTTGGGCGCATGCTGCGACATGTCGAGCTGGAAGCCGATGGATTTGGCACCCGCCTCTTCCGCCGCGACAAAGGGCGACGAGGACGACAGGTTGTTGGCGATCACGTCCGCGCCCTGGTCCAGCATCGCCCTTGTGACGGCACCCTCGCGCACCGGGTCCCACCACGAGTTGGTATAGACCGCGATCACGTCGATTTCGGGATTGACGGCCTGGGCACCCAGGGCAAAGGCGTTGACATCCCAGTTCACCACGCCGACCGGAAACCCGCCCAGAATACCGACACGCCCCGTCTCGGAGACCGAGGCCGCAGCCATCCCGGCCAGATACCACGCCTCGTAGCTGCGCACGTAGAAGCCTTCGAGGTTGTCGGAATTGGTCGCGCCGGATGCGTTCACGAAGGCCACGCCCGGGTTCTCCTGCGCTGCCTCGAGGATACCCTCGCTGTAGCCGTAGGTGGTGCCCACGATCACGTTGAAGCCGCGCCGGATCAGCAGGTCGATGGCATTCTTGAGTGCGGTGGCTTCCTCGGGCACCGATTCCACCGTGGGAATGGTCACGCCCAGCTCGGCCTCCACCCGCAGCCGGGCGTTGTCGAGCGCCTCGTTCCAGCCGCCGTCCCGGGCCGTCGCCGCGTAGATGAAGGCGATGCGGGGCTCGCCCGAAAGCTCCAGAGCGGCGGCGCCCGGCGCCGCAAGCGGCTGGGACAGGGCGACAAGACCAAGGGCGGCGGCAGCGCCCAGAAGGCGGCGGCGCAGGCGGCTGGCGGGATCGGGTGTCATGTCTCTACTCCTCGTGAAGGGCTGGCGCGATCAGGACGCATCGTCCTTGCGGTGGGCATAGGTGTCGTCAAAGCGTGACCGGATGTACTCGCCGGCCTCGATCGGGGCATAGCGGGGCGGGTTCTGCGGGCTCTGGCAGGAGGGCAGGACCTCGATCATCTCGCGGCTGTTGACCCCGAAGAAGAACGGGATTGAATAGCGTCGCCGCCCCGAGGAATTGATCGCCCGGTGCATGGTCGAGCGGAAATAATCGTTCGTCCAGCGGGCCATGAGATCGCCGACATTGACGATGAACGCTCCCGGCACGGGCGGGGCCATGATCCACTTGCCCGCCGGGTTGAGCACCTGAAGCGCCGGCACATCGTCGGTGTAGAGCATCGTGAAGCATTCATAATCGGAATGCGCGCCGATGCCGATCTGACGCTCATCGATCGCGCCATCCTGGCTGGGATAGTGGAGTACCCGCATGTGGGCCATGGGCTTGGTGATGCGGGCGGCAAAGAAATCCTCGGGCAGTTCAAGCGCCAGCGCGAAGGCCTGGAAGATACGCTCGCCAAAGGCACGGGTCTCGGCGTGATACGCCAGCAAAGCCTCGCGGAAACCCGGCAGGCCCTCGGGCCACTGGTTGGGGGCATAGCCGAACACGCCCGCCTGCACGTCCGGGTCGCTCTCGTCGAGATCGAGGGCAAGATCGAAGCCCTCGTGCAGATCGCCCTTGTTGGCCGGGTCGGTGTTCTCGCCCAGAAGGGGTGTATAGCCGCGCATCGCGTCGGATTTCTCGACGCTGACGGCGTTCTTGCGATCGGCCGGCAGGTCGAAGAAGGCATGTGCTGCGGCAAAGGTCTCGGCGATCACCTTCTCGGGCACGCCGTGACCTGCCGCATAGAAAAATCCCACCTCGGTGCAGGCCTTGCGCACGGCCTCGCCAACGGCGGCGCGCGCGCTGGCGTCCGTGCCCGTCATCGCGGAGAAATCCACCAGCGGGATCGAATCAAAGGACGTCGGCTCGGCATCGAGGCCCGACGCGAAGAACGCGCGCGGGCCGTTGCCCGTCATTACAGTGGTCATTGTCATTGATCGTCCCTTCCGGTGCAGCATTTCCGGCGCCTGTGTGGCCGAACCGCCGTGCCGGGCCGCGCCGCACACGCGCACCCGTCACAAAGCCGACACGACCATGCCACCCGGTATCCTCTGGTCCGGGGGCGTGCCAGATCGGCCATCCCACGCACGGGGACACACGCCCAAACGCCTTAAATCAAGGCAGGTATATCCCCAACCTGCCTCATGATCCAGCAGAACTGGAACCAGCTTTCCGCGCGAGATCCCTATCCGCGCACAGTTGGCAGGTGGAATCGGTTTGCACATGCGCCAGCACAGGGGCATGGTGCAGCTATCATGTTGATACGAAAACCGGCGGCACCTTGTTCCCCGGAGAGTATGGTGAGGCAAAGTCGGTGATCCAGAGCGGCTGCACCGCATTCGCGCCCTTCGGGGCGATGACCTTCTTCGCTCTGGTCCTGCTTGCCATTCTGGCGCTCTATCTTGCGTGGATACGCCAGAGCGCGCCGTTTCTGGGCAAGCGCTATTTCATGATCACCGTAGGCGGCCTGATCTGGTGGCTGGCCTTCGTGACCCTGGAGCTGTGGTTTCTCGAACCCGCGTGCAAGATCCTTGCCGCGCGGCTGGCATATCCCGGCATTGCTGTCGTCCCGCCTGCCTGGGTGTTGTTCGTCTATTGCTATGCGCTGGGGCGGACCGACCGGCTGGGCGCGGGACGCATCGCACTGGTGTTCGGGGGCTCGGTGCTGATCTCTGCGGCGGTCCTGTCGAACCCGTGGCACGAATTGTTCTATGGCCCCGGGACCGGCCCCGTCTCGGATGAGCCGGGCAGCCCGATCCGGTATGAATACGGGCCCCTGTTCCTGGCCTCGGCGACATGGCTCTATCTGTGGCTGATGGCCGGTGTGGGGATGCTGGTGGTCGGGGCATTTCGCACGCGCGAGCTGTATCGCCCGCATTTCCTGCTGCTGTTTGTCCTCACGCTCGTACCCATCGCGGGCAACGTGGCGCATCTGCTGCTGGGCTTCAGCCTGGGTGATTTCGACCCCACACCCTTTCTGTTCGCCTGCGCGCTGCTGGTCTATTCCTGGGTGATCTCGACCGAGCAACTCTTCGACCTTGGCGCGCGTGCGCGGGATGTGATCTTCCGCCAGTTGCGCAACCCGGTCGTGATCGTGGATTCAGGCGGGCGGCTGGCCGGGGCCAACCCCCCGGCGCGGGAGTTGTTCGGCCTCGAGGGCGGGGTCCTGCCGCGCGCGCTCGTGGAGCTGGAGCGAAAGCTGCGCGGGGGGGCACTGCGCCCCGAAGACAGCCGGACCATCGCCATCGCCGGCCGATCATGGGAGGTACAGAGCACCGCCATCGACCAGCCGGTGGCGGGCATGGGCGGGCCGCTGGGCCGGGTGCTGATGCTGGTGGATGTCACCGAAATGGTGCAACGCCAGCAGATGCTGCAGGCGCGGCTCGAATCCCTTCTCGAGCGCTACAACGAGGCCGAACGCGCCGCGCGGCAGGACAGCCTGACCGGGCTGCTCAACCGCAGCGGGCTGGCCGATGCCTTCGACACGGCCCTAGCCGAATCCGGGGCGCGGGGCCTTGCATTGGCGGTGATCGACCTCGACCGTTTCAAGGATGTCAACGACACCCACGGCCATGGCGCGGGGGACCGGGTGCTCGTGGCCTTTGCCGAGGCCCTGAAAAGCGGGTTCCGGCTCGAGGATCTGACCTTCCGCATCGGTGGCGAGGAATTCGTGGTGCTCGCTCCGGGCCTGTCGCCCGGTCGCCTTGCCGGGCGGCTGGACACGGTTCGCGATGCGCTGGCCCTGCGCGAAGTCCTGCCGGCAGAGCCGGGATACCGGATCGGGTTCTCTGCCGGGGTGGTGGCAATCCCGAGGGAGGCCGCGACGCTGGAGGAAGCGCTGGAACGTGCCGATGCACGTCTCTACGAGGCCAAGCGCGCCGGGCGCGGACGCACCCACAGCCACGGTGCCGTGGCCTGAGCGCTATTTCGGCCCGCTGTCGGAGCGCAGGCTCTGTCGCGCGGGCACAAGCGGCTGGTCGGTAAAGCCCGACAATCCGCCCACAGGTGCTGCGTCGCGGACGATTTCCACCTCGGACAGCCCATAGGCCACAAGAAGCTCGGACAGGGAGCGCAGCGCGTGCATGTGGATACGCTCGTATCCGTGGCTTGCGTCCACGCCGAAGGTAACGAGCGCCGTGCGCACATCCGCCCCCGCCTCGATGGCCGAGGCGCTGTCGGAGCGATAATAGCGGAACACGTCCTTGCGGAACATGATCTCGTGGCGACGGCACAGGTCGACCAGCTTGCGGGTCAGGTGAAAGTCGAACGGGCCGGACTGATCGGCCATGGAGACCGTGACCCCGAATTCCGAGGAATTCTGCCCTGGGGCGGATGTTCCGTTGTCGACCGTGACCATCGAGGCGATGTCGGGCAGCAGGACAGCCGCAGCGCCGTGGCCCACTTCCTCGGCGATGGTGAACAGCCAGAACAGGTCCACCGGCGGGCGGCGGCCCGAGCGCAGCAGCGTGCGCAGCGCCGCCAGCATCAGCGCGACGCCCGCCTTGTTGTCGAGATGACGCGAGACGATGAAGCCGTTGTCCAGGAATTCCGGCTGCGGGTCGATGGCCACCGTATCGCCCACCTCGATGCCGAGGCGCTCCAGCTCGGCCCGATTGCGCGCCAGCGCATCCACCCGCAACTCCACGTGGTCCCATCCTATGGGGGCGTCGTCCACCCCGTCGCCAAAGGCATGGCCGGATGCCTTCTGCGGCAGGATGGTGCCGCGGAACGTGCCCCGTTCGGAGAAGACGGTGACGCGCGCGCCTTCGGCAAAGCGGGCCGACCAGGTCCCGATGGGCACCATGGCCAGGCGCCCGTTGTCCTTGAGCATGCGCACCTGAGCGCCCAGCGTGTCGAGATGCGACACGATCGCGCGCGCGCCCCTGGGGCTGTCGCCCGGCAGACGGGCGCGCACCGCGCCGCGGCGGGTCAGGTCAAAGGCCACGCCCATCGCCTCCAGCTCTCCGCAGACATGGCGCACGACGGTATCGGTATAGCCCGTGGGGCTGGGAATCGCGAGCAGGGCTGCCAATTGCTCGCGCAGGTAATCGATGTCGATATACAGCCGCTCGTCCTGCCCGACGGGCATTGCGCTGGCGGGTGTCGTGGCGGCTTTGCGTACGGGGGGGGGCGTCACGTGGGCGTCTCCTGTCGCGTGGGTGCCTGTCCGGGGCCGTGGGAGTCGCGGGAATGCCGCGCGGCCGAGCGTGCCCGCTCCTCCTCTGCCCGGGCCGAAAGCGGAAACAGCAGGTCGATGAAGCGCTCTGCCGTGGGGCGCGGTTCGTGATTGGCCAGCCCGGGCCGCTCGTTGGCCTCGATGAACACATGCTCGGGCCGCTCCGGGGAATGGATCATCAGGTCGATCCCGGTGACGGGGATGTCGATGGCGCGGGCCGCCCGCAGGGCGGCCTGCACCAGTTCGGGGTGCCCGTCGTCGGTGCCATCGACGATGGTGCCGCCCGTGTGCAGATTGGCCGCACGCCGCACCTGCACCTCGCGCCCCGCCTCGGGAATGTCGTCCCAGTCCAGCCCGGCCGCCGCCAGGCATCGCTCGGTCTCGGCATCGACGGGGATGCGGCTTTCGCCACCTGTCGCCGCGGCGCGACGCCGGCTTTGCGACTCGATCAGGGCGCGGGCCGTGGTGACGCCGTCACCGACGATATAGGCGGGCTTGCGGATGGCCGCCGCGACCACTGCGCCGTCAATCACCACAAGGCGCAGGTCAGTACCCTCGAAATGGGCCTCGACCACGATATCGGGGCAGAAGGCGCGCGCGCGCTCCACCGCCTCCTCCACCTCCTGGGGGTTGCCCAGCCCGACCGCCACGCCCTGTCCCTGCTCGCCGCGGGCGGGCTTGACCACGACGCTGCCATGCCGCTTCAGCAGGGCCATGCGGGCCTCCGGGGTGTCGGCCCCCGCCTCCTCGGGCACGGCGACCCCCGCTGCGGCCACGATACGGCGGGTCACACGCTTGTCATCGCAGATCGCCACCGCCACACCCGATGTAAGTTGCGACAGCGACTCCCGGCACAGGACCTGCCGGCCGCCATAGGTCAGCCGGAAAAAGCCGCCCTCGGCATCCACCACATCGACGCCGATGCCACGCCTGCGCGCCTCCTCGGTGATGATGCGGCCATAGGGGTTGAGCGCCTCCTCGGGTCGTTCGCCCACGAAAAGCTGCTCGTTGATGCGGTTGCGCCGCTTGACCGCGAAGACCTGGACCTTGCGAAAACCCAGCTTCTCGTAGAGCGCCGTGGCCGAGGCGTTGTCATGCAGGACCGACAGGTCCATGTAGGCCGCGCCGCGCGCCTGGAACTGCTCGGCCAGCCTGCGGACCAGCGCCTCGCCCACACCCGGATGCGGCGTGCGCGGGCTGACCGCCAGGCACCAGAGCGACGACCCGCGCTCGGGGTCGGCGAAGGCGCGGGCGTGATCCACACCCATCACCGATCCGATGATCTCTCCGGTCTCGGCGTCCTCGGCCACCAGCACCGTCAGCACCCGCGCATCCCGGCCCGACCAGAAGAACTCGGGCGGCACGGGCACCATGTTGCGCTCGGCATAGATCACGTTGACCGCATCGGCATCGGCTGCGCTCACCAGCCGCCGCACCGTGAACGATTGCCGCCGCCTGCGCGCCTCCTCGGTGATGATGCG
>JAFIEC010000409.1 GCA_020832725.1 Paracoccaceae bacterium
CGCATCAGCGCGCCACCCAGCAGCGGCGGGATGTTCTTCGCTTCGCCCAAGGCCGCGATATCGTACAGCAGGCGCCGGGCGGCGGGCGGATGTTCGTGACCGTCGCGGCCCAACCAGGGGGAAGGCTCGATGCGCAACTCATCCCAGAACGTGGCGATGCGTGCGGCAAAGTCCTGCAGGCGCCCCGGATGCCAGAACCGCACCGACAGGCGGGCCGCGTTGGGGGCGAGGCCCAGCACGAAAACCTTCGTTTCAGGGTCATAGTCCGGCGCGTCGCGCCACTTGCCCTTCGCGATGGCGGTCAGTTCCCCGGCCAGCTTGCGGCGGGCGGTGTTTGTGTCTTCCGGCGACGGGGCGAGGGCGGCGCTGAACAAGGTGGTTGCCGCGATGGTTTCTTGCGGCGTCTTCGCTTCGACCCAGAACACCACCGTGGCGTCACCGATCCGCAGGTTCTGCCCCGATCCGCGCCCCAGCAGCGCGTTCAGCGCCGTGCCATAGGCAAAGGCCGCATCTTCCGAGACCGGCGCATTTTCGCCCTGCTTCTTGCCGTGGGATTCGTAGGCAAGGTCGTTGAACGAGACCAGCGACGCGCCGGAGCTTTGCGCGCCCATGACGCCCTTGATCGACGGATGCAGCCGGGCGACGGGGGCAGACTGGCCTGACACCAGGCAAATCTCGCCACCCTCCGCTGCATGGCCCAGCAGGGCTGCGGCTTCGGGCAGGTCGTGGAGGAAACGTGTTTCGCCTTGCAGGCGGAAGACGAGGTTGGCATCGAGAAGCTCGGTGGGATGCGCGCCAGACGCGAAATCCTCCCAGCGCCAGCGGCCCAGAAAAGCCCGCAATGCGACTAGCCCCGGCGCCTCGGCCCCTGCCAGCAATTCCAGATGCGCCGCGACAAATGCCGCGTGCTCCTGTGCCGTCCGCCCGCCCTGCCCCGGCAGAGGCCCGCCCAGATCGTCTTGCAGCGGTTTTCCATCCGCCCCGGTCGCCGCCACGACCCCCAGCACATAGGCCGATTTGTCCCAGAAGAGGTTGGGCTTGATCCCTGCCGTCCGCTTCACGGCTGCCGGCACCGACATGGGGCGTGGCCGCAACTTGCCCTTGTCATCGGGCGCGGCCAGCACATTCATCTCGGCCACCGTGCCATCTGGCGCCAGAACGATCTCGCCGCGGATGGATTCGCGTGAAAAACCGGGGCGGGGCAAGTCGGGCATCCGGGCATAAAGCGCGGCAAGCTCTGCCAGGATTGTCACGATGCCAGCCCTTTGCGGACCGCATTTCCGACGTCGATAATCCCGTCCTCCATCACCGCGTGGAAAAAGGCCGAGCGGCGACCATTGGCGTAGTCGATATCATAGAGCATCCAGCCCAGATCGCGGTTGCGGGCGTCGAGCGGCAAAGTGGTCGGGGGGAAACTTTCCACTACCTCGAAATCAGCGGCAAATTCGCGCGTGCCCAGACAGGGACGGTGAAAGCACTGACCCTTTGCGGCCCGGCGCATAAACATATCGCGGTGCTTGCCCGGATTGTCGCCGGGTCCGGCCTCGGGCGTCAATTCGAAATGCGCCTCGATCCCGTAGGCGACATCGCGCAGGGCCAACATGGCGCGCTGCTGCCGCTCGGCAGTGACATCCATGCCAAGGCCCAACAGATCGCCGGATTTCTGCGCCGCGCGGGCATTTCGGTCCGATACCTTGGCGCCGACCTCATTACGGCGAATATTGTCGAAGCGGATCGGATTGAGAACGTGGATGCGGTCAATCACCCAGCGCACGGCAGGTTTCCAGTGGATTGCCTCTAGAATGCCGCGCGCGGCGGAAGGCGTTATCACATCATAAGAAACGCGCTCCACCTTCATTTCAGGGCGGGTAAAACAGGCATAATCGCCCCAGACGTGTAATTTTATTCCGTAAGTCATAAAATCTGGCTGCCCATAGGATTGAAATAGCATTGCTGATGTGCGGCGATGAAGTCAATCAAAACAACTTCTCCGCAGCTTTTCCCATACGTCCGTTTTCGTGTTTCAATCCACACCCGTGAGCGCGACGAGAACCACCGAGGTAGCCGATCAAGACCATCGATGAGGATGGGCGCCATGCGCACCCATTCGCGCAGTTCCTTAGGATCCGATTTGACAGCACGTCCCTTGTTTCACCAAAACGAAAGTACTAAGTATAATACATAGATGTCAAGTTATCCAGTCACCCTCATCAAACCGCTCCATCCGCATTCCGGCACGGTCGTCATAGACTTCGCAATGATCCAGCAGCAGGAATTCCCGCCCGAACAGATCCTCGCGCCAGAGGCTGGCGGCGCGGCTCCTCTCCAGCGCGCGGCGTGTGTAATGCGGCAGGGTGACGACAAAGGGCTGCAGCGCGCGGGCGATGCCGCCGGTGCCGGTGCCGGTGGCGTAGGTCAGCTTGTCCAGCAGCGCGTCGGGAATGCCCCAGCGCCCGCCGCGCACGATGATCGGGGCCTGCGTGTCTTCGATCATGCGGAACGCCTGAGCGATCTTTTCAAAACGGAAGGTGTAGCGGTCGCCTGATCCGGAGATTTCCTGCATGATGCCGGTTGTGGATATACCGTCCGGGTCGACAAGCGCTGCATCCAGAACCTCTATCCCCTGAGTCCACAGCAAAGCCCGGAAGTAATCCCCGACAGCTGCCTCCGACAGCGGATCATCCTTGTGGGCCGCCAGAACCTTCGCGCCAATCCCGGCCATCTGCGCGACCTCTTCCGGCGGGGTGGCGCCCTCGGAGGTGGGAGTGAAGACGACGACCTCGCCTGGCCTTTTCAGCCGTCCCTCGCGGTTGCAGCGCCCGGCGGCCTGCGCAATGGAATCGATGCCTGCCGCCGCGCGCAGGACCAGCGGAAAATCCACGTCCACCCCGGCCTCGACCAGCGAGGTCGAAATCAACCGCACCGGCAGCTTGTCCTGCAAGCGCGCGCGGACCTCGGCCAGCACATGCCTGCGGTGCTGCGGCGTCATCGCCGTGCTGAGGTGACAGGCGCCCGGCAGGTCCCTCACACTGTCATATACGCTGCGCGCGTGGCGGCGGTTGTTGACGATGGCCAGCACCTGCGGCGCACGGGCGATGCGATCCACCAGCGCCGAGTCGTCCTGGGGGCCGGCATCGGTGACGCGCGTGCGGCTCAACTCGGCATAGAGGCGCTTTGGATCGGGAGCCAGTTCGCGCACGTCCTCCAGCGCCTCGGGCACGTCCAGCCCCGCCTGCCGGGTCAGCACCGGCTGCGTGGCGGTCGACAGCACAACCGTCGCGCCATAATGCCGCGTCAGCTCTCCGATGGCGGCAAGGCAGGGGCGCAGCAGCTTGCGGGGCATGGTCTGCGCCTCGTCGATGACGATCACGGCGCGGGCAAGGTTGTGCAGCCTCGCGCAGCGCCGCTTGCGCGCGGCGAACAAGCTTTCAAAAAACTGCACCGCTGTGGTGACAATAACCGGCGCGTCCCAGTTGCGCGTGACCCGGCGCAGGCGTTTCAGATCCTCGTCATCGTCGATGTCGTCCCAGTCGAAGCTGGAATGATGCTCCACGACCTGATCGGGGCCCAAAACCTTGCCGAAGACATCCGCCGTCTGCTCGACAATCGAGGTATAGGGGATCACATGGATCACCCGCTCCAGCCCGTGGGTCAGCGCATGATCCAGTGCGAAACCCAGTGAGGTCAGGGTTTTGCCGCCGCCTGTGGGCACTGTCAGGGTGAACAGGCCGGGACAGTTTGCGGCCTGCGCCCGGGCATGGGTCAGGATCTCGGCCCGCAAGGTGTTGACCGAACCGGTTGCTCCGGCGAAGCCCGCGACAAAGATATCGAAGGCATTCCTGTGCGCTTCAGTCAGCACGGCGGGCGCCCGTGTCACCACGCGATCCTCCACACCGTCATAGAAAGCCGCAGTTTCCAGCTCGTCGGCATCGACAAGGCAGGAGAAAAGCATGCGCACTGCGAATTGAAGGGTGAAGTGCGACATATCACCTGTGAGCGGACCAAATGGCGCAGGCACCCCGGGCGCAGGCAACCAGTCGGGCAGTACCGGATCGGGCACCGCCGCCAGCCGACGGGTCACATCGCCCACGTCCGGCAGCCCGGAATGATGCCCGGCTACGCAGGCCGCCAGCAGCGGCCCCATGCCCCCGCAGCGCGAAAACAGCAGTCTGGCCCCCTCAGCGCTATGCGGCTCGGTGTTTGTCTCGCCCATCAGCTTGGCCTGAAAACGCGGCTTCATCTTGCCAAGATCATGTGCCCAGCCGAGTGCCGCGGCCACGTCCCCGCCGCCAAAGGGCTGGGCAAACTGCGCTGCCCGTACGGCCACCGCCTGAGCATGGTCCTTCAGTGTTTCCCAGTCCGAAAAGGGCCGACCGTCGACACTGTGGGCATAGGTGGTCATGGCCGGGTTTACGAAGTCATGACCGATGGACAGTATTCAGATTGACGTTGAACAGTCTTGCCAAGTTCGCAAAGGAGCGGCCTTGAGCATCCCGCATACGTCTGTCTGCAGAGTCCCAGCGAAAGGGCAGTGGGCCTGCCTCCGATCCGCCCACGCGTGCGGGCGGCTGCGAGTCGCGCGCGTGTCCATTCAACAAATCTCTCCCGCTCGGACTCAGCGATCGAAACAAAGAGGTTGAATACGAAATTGCCGACCGGCATTGTCGTTTCAATATCGTCCGCCGGGCTTCGCAAGCCCGCACCCTTCTTCCAGAGCCTCGCGACGATGGAGAGCGGGCCATCAAGGGAGCGTGACGGTTGATCATAGGAACGTCTGATCAACGCGTTCGGCTGCGCCGAGACGGCGGTGTGAGCGCCGTTTCGGGTGGCTGGCAGCGTTCTGAGGGCGGATTCCGCCGCTTCAGACGCGCCAGAATGGCGGCCCAGCC
>JAFIEC010000410.1 GCA_020832725.1 Paracoccaceae bacterium
GCGATCCCTTTGCCAACGGCACCGCAGTAAGCCGGGCCGACTGAGGCACCCTTCCGAGGTTATTTCGCCCGGAGGCCGGAGAGCGGCCGCACTTCGCGCCTGCGCGCCGTTGTCAGCGTGGATCGGCTGGACTATCCTTTCGCCACAAGCAACGCGAGCGGAGCTGCGATGTCCCTCCATGCAATCCGACCCTGGCGCACGATCGAGCGCCGCCGCTCCCGCCAGATCATGGTCGGGCCCGTGCCCGTGGGTGGCGATGCCCCGATCAGCGTCCAGACCATGACCAACACGCTGACCACCGATGTCGCCGCGACCATCGCGCAGGTTCAGGCCTGCGCCGAGGCGGGGGCCGACATCGTTCGGATTTCCACCCCCGATGCCGAAAGCACCCGGGCGCTCCGCGAGATCGTGCGCGAAAGCCCGGTGCCCATCGTGGCGGATATCCACTTTCACTATCGCCGCGCCATCGAGGCCGCCGAGGCCGGGGCCGCCTGCCTCCGGATCAACCCGGGCAACATCGGCTCGGCGGAGCGGGTGCGCGAGGTGGTCAAGGCAGCGCGGGATCATGGCTGCTCCATCCGCATCGGCGTGAATGCCGGCAGCCTGGAGCGGCATCTGCTGGAGAAATATGCTGAACCCTGCCCCGAGGCGATGGTGGAATCCGCCCTCGATCACATTCGCCTGTTGCAGGACAACGATTTTCACGAATTCAAGGTCAGCGCCAAGGCCTCCGACGTGTTCCTTGCCGCCGCCGCCTATCAGGGGCTGGCCGAGGCGACCGATGCGCCGCTGCATCTGGGCATTACCGAGGCCGGGGCGCTGATGGCCGGTACCGTCAAGTCGGCCATCGGGATGGGCAACCTGCTCTGGGCGGGAATCGGCGACACGATCCGCGTCTCGCTCTCGGCCGATCCGGTCGAAGAGGTTCGGGTCGGTTTCGAGATCCTCAAGGCCCTCGGCCTGCGCCATCGCGGTGTGAACATCATCTCCTGCCCGTCCTGCGCGCGACAGGGCTTTGACGTGATCCGCACTGTCGAGACACTGGAGCGCAGGCTGGAGCATATCAAGACATCCATGAGCCTCTCCATCATCGGATGCGTGGTCAATGGCCCCGGCGAGGCGCTGATGACCGATATCGGCTTTACCGGAGGGGGGGCGGGCAACGGCATGGTCTATGTCGCGGGCAAGCAGAGCCATCGCATGGATAACGACAGCATGATCGACCACATCGTCGAGCTTGTGGAAAAGCGTGCCGAAGAGATCGAGGCCGAACAGGCGGCTGCCGCCTCCGGCCCGCGTGCGGCAGAATAGGCCTTGCGGCGCGTGGCCCTGTCCGCCCTCCTTGCGCTTGTTGTCGTCATCGTCGTGCTGTTGGCCTATGTGCGGCTGGTGGGCCACGATCCGGCGCGCTGGCATGTCGATCCGGTCACGGCCCGCCTGCCGCCAACCCCCAACGCCCATATCCTGCGCCCCGGAGAAGGCGCGCCGGTGTTCGACATCGGCCAGACCGATCTTGCGCGGATCGTGGATGACGTGGTCTCGGCCCAGCCCCGCACGCGGGCCGTGGCGCAGAGCGGCGATGGCCTGCATCGCACCTGGGTGCAGCGCAGCCTGCTGATCGGCTATCCGGATTATGTCACGATCCGGGTTGTCCCGGCCGGAGAGGGTGCCAGCCTCGCCCTGTTTTCCCGATCCCGCTATGGTCACTCCGACATGGGCGTGAACCGCAAGCGGGCCGAAGCATGGTTGGAGGAGATCGCCCGCGCGGTCGCGGCCGATTAGCGGGCCTGCTTGCCCGACGTCTGCCGAACCGCCCTGCCCTCTCCTGACCCTGGCCAAGATGATCCCCGAAGACCGCCTTGACGAAATCTCCGCCCGCTTCGCCTATCTGGAGGCGCGGCTGGCAGAGGGTGCAGGCGGCGATTTCGTCAGCCTGTCGCGCGATTATGCCGCCCTCCGCCCGGTGGTCGAGAAGATCGCCCGATGGCGCGAGCACAAGCGCGCGCGGGCCGAGTCAGAGGCCCTGCTGGCCGATCCCGAGATGCGCCCGCTGGCCGAGGAAGACCTTGCCCGCCTCGACGCCGAGGCGCCGTCGCTGCGCCAGGAGGTGCTGCTGGCGCTTTTGCCTCGGGACGAGGCCGACACCCGCTCGGCCATGCTGGAAATCCGCGCGGGCACCGGTGGCGAGGAGGCAGCCTTGTTCGCGGCCGATCTGTTCCGCATGTATGCCCGCTATGCCGAGGCACGCGGCTGGGGCGTGAGCATCGTCGACGAGGCGGAAACCGAACTGGGCGGCTATCGCGAGATCGTGGCGCGGATCAGCGGCGAGGGGGTGTTCGCCCGGCTGAAATACGAATCCGGCGTGCACCGCGTACAGCGGGTTCCGGCCACGGAATCGGGGGGGCGTATCCATACCTCGGCGGCCACTGTTGCGGTGCTGCCCGAGGCCGAGGCCGTCGACATCACCATCGATCCGAACGACATCCGAATCGACACGATGCGGGCCAGCGGCGCGGGCGGGCAGCATGTGAACACCACCGACTCGGCGGTGCGGATCACCCATCTGCCCACCGGCATGGTGGTGACTTCCTCGCGCAAGTCCCAGCACCAGAACCGCGACATCGCGCTGCAGGTGCTGCGCGCACGGCTCTACGAGCAGGCCCGCGCCTCGGTGGTGCTGCGCTTCATGCAGGCGTTTGACGTCGGCAGCGAGCGCGTCAATGTCAATGGCGGTGCGATTGCGATGGGCCACCCGCTGGGGGCCACGGGCGCGATCATCATCGGCACGCTTCTGGACGAGTTGGA
>JAFIEC010000423.1 GCA_020832725.1 Paracoccaceae bacterium
GGGGCGGGTGGCGGGACATGTGGGCGCGGGCAACCGCAAGGATATCCGCAACGCGGTCGAGGCTGCCCGGGCGGCTCAGCCGCGATGGGCTGCCATGGGCGGGGCGGGGCGCGCGCAGGTGCTGCATTTCCTGGCCGAGAACCTTTCGGCGCGCGGTGCGGAATTCGCGGCCCGGCTCGATGCATTCTCGGGCCGTGGCGATGGCGAGCATGAGGTTTCCGCAGCGGTGGAGCGGCTGATGCTGTGGGGCGGACGCGCCGACCGGCATGGCGGTGACGTGGTATCGGCCCCCGGCAGCGATCTTGTGGTCAGCCTCAATGCAGCGGTGGGGGTGATCGGCATCCTGTGCCCTGACGAGGCGCCGCTTCTGGGGCTGGTCTCGGTGCTGGCTCCGGCCCTGGCCTTCGGCAATGCCGTGGTGGCGGTGCCGTCATGCGTGGCCCCTCTGGTGGCCACCGATTTCTGGCAGGTCTGCGATACCTCCGACATTCCCGCAGGCGTTCTCAACCTCGTCACCGGCGATGCTGCGACGCTGGCACCCCATCTGGCCGGGCATCTGGGGGTCGATGCGATCTGGTGTTTCGGGGCCGCGCCCCTCTCCGGCCTTGTCGAGGAGGAAGCGGCGGGCAACCTCAAGCGCAGCCTGGTGAACGATGGGCGGGGCCGCGACTGGGCTGCCCGCGGAGAGGGGGCCTGTCTGGATTTCGTGGCCCATGCCACCGAGGTGCAGACGATCTGGATGCCGCAGGGCATGTAGGCCCCGGGGCGACCGCTAGTCGCCAATCCCCAGCCAGCCCCGGATGCGGGAGCGCTTCTCTCCGGCCAGCCGAAGGGCCGGGCGGATGCGCCGCCGCATCACCACCTGCCCCAGCCGCCACAGTGTCAGCACCAGCACCGCGAGACCGGCGAGGATGGCGATATTGACCCATGGGAAGACCCGGACCTCCGGCCCGTCCACCTCGCGGATGCGCACGGCGTTGGGGAAGATCGAAAAGACCTCCGAGCGCCATCCGTAATAGGTGATCATCACCCAGGTGGGGTTGTCACGGGTCGAGACAAGCTCCTTGGCCTCGGCGCCGAGATTGCTGGCGTTGACCTTGAAATAGGGTGGCCAGCTCCATCCCGTGTCCTCGTTGCGAAAGACCCGCACCCGCCCGTTGGGCCGCACCGTGTCGATGAAGCGCACATCGCGGTTCGGCCCGCTGGCCATGCCGATGGGTGCCGATGACCAGAAGATCGAGGTCGCCCCCAGATCGACACGACGCTCATAGGCGTCGAGGATGCGCACCACCTCTCGGGACGGCAGCGCATAGTGAAGCGTCGCGGCAACCAGAAGGGCGACGCAGGCAAGCAGGATGCGGATGACGAGTCTCATGCGGGAGACGATATCGCGAAACCCGGGACGGCGCGAGGGGGTGCGCCCATGCGCGAAACCGCTTTCTGCCAACGGGAAAAACGGTCTAGGATCGTGGCGAGGATGCCGCAAGTGCGTCCGCTTCAACAGAGGAGAGAGACGGACATGATCCGCAACCTGTTCCGCGTGAGCGCGCTTGCCGCCACGCTTGCTTTCGGGGCGACCCTCGCCCCCGCCCCGGCCGAGGCGCGCGGCGTCGTGGTCGGCATGCAGCTGGAGCCGCCGGGCCTCGACCCGACGGCAGGGGCCGCCGCCGCGATCCGCGAGGTGACCTACGCCAACATCTTCGAGGGCCTCACCCGCTTCATGGGCGATGGCTCGGTCGCGCCGGCGCTGGCCCGGTCGTGGGAGATCTCGGAGGACGGTCTCGTCTATACCTTCGCGCTGGCCGAGGGGGTGCTGTTTCACGACGGCACGCCGATGACGGCGGCGGATGTGAAATTCACCCTCGACCGCGCCCGCGACCCCGATTCCACCAACGCGCAAAAGCAGCTCTTCGCCAATATCGACAGCGTCGAGGTGATCGACGACCTGACCGTGCAGGTGACGCTGAGCACGCCGCAGGGCGGCTTTCTGGGCAACATGGCCTGGGGAGATGCGGTGATCCTGTCGCCGGGCTCGGCGGCCACGAATGCCACCAACCCCGTCGGCACAGGCCCCTTCCGCTTTGCCCAATGGGTTCAGGGCGACAGGGTGGAGCTGGTGCGCAATGACGACTACTGGGGAGAGCCTGCGCGTCTCGACAGCGTGACCTTCAAGTTCATCTCCGACCCGAACGCGGCGTTTGCCGCGATGATGGCCGGCGACATCGATGTCTTCCCGGGCTACCCCGCCCCCGAGACGCTGAGCCTGTTCGAGGCCGATCCGCGCTTTCAGCTGCTGCTGGGCTCGACCGAGGGCGAGACGATCCTGTCCACCAACAACACCTCCGGCCCGCTTGCGGATGTGCGGGTGCGCCGGGCCATTGCCCATGCGCTCGACCGGCAGGAGATCATCGACGGTGCCATGTTCGGCTTTGGCACGCCCATCGGCACGCATTTCCCGCCCCACAGCCCCGACTACCTCGACCTGACGCATCTGTCGGAGCACGATCCCGATCTGTCGCGCCAGCTTCTGGCCGAGGCCGGGTTTGCCGACGGGCTGCGCCTGCGTCTGACGCTGCCGCCCCCCTCCTATGCGCGTCGCGGCGGCGAGATCGTGGCGGCACAGTTGCGCGCGGTGGGCATCGAGACGGAGACCAGCAACGTGGAATGGGCCCAGTGGCTGGAGCAGGTCTTTCGCAACACCGATTATGACCTGACCATCATCGCCCATGTGGAGCGCGATGACATCAACATCTATGCCCGCGAAGATTATTACTTCAACTACGACAACCCCGCCTTCCGGCAGCTGATGGCGGATCTGGATCTTGCGACCGACCCGATGGACCGGCGCGAGATCCTGCATGCCGCCCAGCGCATGATCGCCGAGGATTACGTCAACGGCTTCATGTTCCAGATCGGCCGGACGGGCGTGGCCGCAGCCGGGCTGCGCGGCCTGTGGGGGAATGTGCCCACTCCCGCCAACGACATGACGGCGGTCTACTGGGCAGACTGACCGCGCGGGGGGGGCCAAGGGCCCCCCCCCCTGCCCCCCATGACCCCCCCCCCCCCCCCCCCCAAAAATTACCCCCCCCCCCCCCCCCCCCCACCCCCCCCCCCCCC
>JAFIEC010000022.1 GCA_020832725.1 Paracoccaceae bacterium
ATACTCGGCAACACACATCGCCGCCCAGCCCGCCCGGCGGCGCGACAGGGCCGGCTGATCGGAGGTGGCCGCGACCACCACCGCGCGGGCCATGCCCTCGGGGCCCAGAACCTCCTCGACGAAATGGCGCAGCTCGCGCCCGCGCTCTCCGATCAGGCCGAGGACGACGACATCGGCCTCCAGCCCCCGGGCGAGATCGGCCAGAAGCGAGGACTTGCCCACGCCCGCGCCCGCGAACAGCCCCAGCCGCTGGCCACGCACGATGGGCAGCAGCGTGTCGAACACCGCAAGCCCGGTGCCCAGCCGCGCGCCAAGGCCCCGGCGCAGTCCCGGCGGCGGCGGCGGGGCCAGCAGCGGGCGCGGCGCGGGACCGCGCGGCAGGGGCCTGCCGTCGAGCGGGCGGCCCGTGCTGTCGATCACCCGGCCCAGCCAGCGCGCATCGGGCCACCGGGCGGGCGAATCGGCCAGAATCACCCGGTCGCCCAGCCCCACGCGGCCCGGCGCGCCGTCCAGCGCCAGCAGGCAGGCCCCCGGGGCCAGCCCCGCCACCTCGGCCCGAAGACGGCCGCCATCGCGGGTGCGGATCTCGGCGCTGTCGCCCAGCGCGGCGTCACACTCGATCCCCTCGGCCTCTGCCCCGCGGGCCGAGAGGCGCGCGATTCGCCCCTCGGCCCGCCACAGGGCAGGCTCTGCCGAACGTGCCATGCCCTCCCAGTCGATCCCTGACATCCTGTCCTCCGCGCAAGAGGGCCCGGCGATGGCCCGGCCGATGGAAGGGCTTTCTAAACGAATCGTCCTTAAGCCCGTCTTACGCGCAGCCGGGAGAAACCCGCATGACCCACGAGATCGAGACGATGCGCATGGCCCAGGCCATGGCCAGCCATGCCGCCCGCCGGCAGGTCCTTGTCTCCGACAATATCGCCCGCGCCGACATTCCCGGTGCCCGCGCCCGCGACCTGCCCGCCTTTGCCGACAGCTATCGCCTCGCCCGGATCGGGGAGCGTCCGACGCCCGGTGCCGCCCCGGGCAGCGCCGCGCCCCCTCCCCGCCCGGTGGAGCGGGGGGGGCCGCTCTCGCCCTCGGGCGGCAATGTCTCGCTGGAGCGGGAGATGTTCGCCCTGGCCGATGTGAAATCCCAGCATGACATGGCCCTGACGGTCTGGAAGAAGTCGCTTGACCTTCTCCGCCTCAGCCTTGGCCGCAACCGCTGAGGCCGGGGATGAGCAACGATCTTTCCGCCGCCCGCGCTGCTGCCGCCGCCGCGATGCACGCCCAGACCGCCCGGCTCCGCGTGGTGACCGAGAATATCGCCAATGCCGATACGCCCGGCTATCGGCGCAAGCTGATCACCTTCGAGCAGGCCGCCCCCGGGGCCGCGCGCGGGCCCGCGCCTGCCGTGGCCCCCGGGCCGCTGCGCCTGTCGGGACGGGAGCTGCCCCTTGTCCACGACCCCCACCACCCCCTCGCCGACGAGAGCGGGCATTACCGCGGCTCGGGTGTCGATCTGGTGGTGGAGATCGCCGACGCCCGCGAGGCCCAGCGCTCCTACGAGGCCAGCCTGCGCGTCTTCGACCAGGCCCGCCAGATGGGCAGCGCGCTGCTCGACCTCATCCGCCGCTGACCGGAGCATCGACCATGAATCTCTCGCCCCTTGCCGCAGCCCAGGCCTATGCCGGAACCCGCGCGCTGACCCGGCCCGACCCGGCCCCCGGTGCCGGTCCCGAAACCGGCCCCCTTGCCGCCGCCGCCACCCATTTCGCCGCCACCCTCGCGCGCGGCGAGGACACCGCCCGCGCCGTCATGGCCGGGCGGGCCGATCCGCATGCGCTGGTGCAGGCCCTGTCCGAGGCCGAGCTGGCCATCGAAACCGCCGTCACCCTCCGCGACCGGGTGGTGGAGGCCTATCAGGAAATCCTCAGGATGCCGGTGTGACATGACCGAAGGCATGCTTCTCGACACGATGCGCCAGGGCCTGTGGCTCTCGGTCTCGATCTCGGCACCGATCCTGGGGGTGGCGCTGGTCACCGGGCTGTGCGTGGGCCTGTTCCAGGCGCTGACCTCGGTGCAGGAGATGACGCTGACCTTCGTGCCCAAGCTGGCGGCGATGCTGGCCACCTTCTGGGCCTCGATGTCGTTCATGTCCGGCGCGCTGAGCGATTTCTTCCGGGGCACCATCATTCCCCAGATCGCGGGGGGCTGAGCCATGAGCCAGGCCATCGCCGCCGCCCTGTCACGCCAGACCGGCCTGATGCGCGAGATGCAGCTGATCGCGGGCAACATCGCCAATGCGGCCACCACCGGCTATCGCCGCGAGGGTCTGCTCTTTGCCGAGCATGTCCGCCCCCTGGGTGGCGCGGCCGGGGCCGGGGGCGACGGGCTGTCCATCCCCCATGCCATCGCGCGGCGCACGGATATGGGCCCCGGCCCGATGTCGGCCACCGGCGGCACGCTGGATCTGGCGGTGGAGGGGCCGGGCTTCTTCCGCGTCGACACCCCGGAGGGAGAGCGTCTGACCCGCGCGGGTGCCTTCCTGCGCAGCCCCGAGGGGGCGGTGGTCACGCCTGCGGGCGATACCCTGCTGGACGCGGGCGGGGCGCCCGTCTTCCTGCCGCCGCTGGCCCGCGACATCGCGCTTGCGGAGGATGGCACCCTGTCGGCCGACGGGGCGCCGGTGGCGCGTCTCGGCGTGGTCCTGCCCGCCGATCCCGCAGACCTGCAGCGCGAGGCCGGGGCGCTCTTCCGGTCCGCGGGCGCGCTTGTGCCGGTGGACGAGGCCCGCATCCGGCAGGGCATGCTGGAGGGGTCCAACGTCGATCCCGTCACCGAGATCGCGCGCATGATCGAGGTGCAGCGCGCCTACGAGCTGGGCCAGCAGATGCTGGAGCGCGAGGACCAGCGCATCCGCGACACCATCCGCGCCATGAACCGCTGAGGATCCCGCAGACCGCATTACAGGCCGCCAATGCAGACGACAGACCGCAACCACGCAACACCCATACGGGAGCAGGACAGATGCAATCCCTCAGGATCGCCGCCACCGGCATGCAGGCCCAGTCGCTCAGGGTCGAGGTCATTTCCAACAACCTCGCCAACATGAACACCACCGCCTATACCCCGCGCCGCGCCGAATTCGCCGATCTGCACTACCAGCAGCCGGTGCGCGCGGGCACGATCGCGGCCTCCGACGGCACGATCCTGCCTGCAGGGGTGCAGGTGGGTCTGGGCGTGCGCCCCTCGGCCGTCACCATGGACGTGGCCCAGGGCCCCCTTGCCGCCACCGGAGGAGAGCTTGACCTCGCCATCGAGGGGCCCGGCTGGCTGGAGGTGGCGATGCCCGGGGGCGTGCCCGCCTATACCCGCGACGGCGGGCTGAAACGCACCGGAGACGGGCTGATCGTCACCTCCGGCGGCCATCCCGTCCAGCCCGAGATCACCATTCCCGCCGATGCCGTCTCGATCAGCATCAATGCCGAGGGGGAGGTCTATGCCCATTTCCGCGACCGGGTCGAACCCGAGGAGCTGGGCCGCCTCACGCTGGCCGGTTTCGTCAACGAAAAGGGGCTCGAGGCGCTGGGCGGCAACCTCTATGCCGAAACTGCGGCCTCCGGCCCGCCCTTCCTCGCCGCTCCCGGAGAGGAGGGGCTGGGCCTGCTTCGGCAGGGCTATCTCGAGGGGTCGTCGGTGGACGCGGTGCGGGAGCTGACCGACCTGATCGAGGCCCAGCGCGGCTATGAGCTGAACGCCAAGGTGATCACCGCATCCGACCAGATGCTCGGCGCCACCACGCAGTTGCGCTGATGCGGATGTGGCCCCGCCTTTCGCCGTTCCTGCCGGGCGCGCTGGCCGCGCTGCTGGCAATGCAGCCCGCCCCCGTCACCGCTCAGGCAACGGGTCTCGCCGCCACGGCGCAGCAGACGGGACTTGTCGCCGCCCGCCTTGTGCGCGCCCAGCAGATCGTCGGTCCCGGCGATCTGGTGCTGTCGTCCGACGCCGGGCCGGGTGCGGAGCGCGCGCTTTCCGACGCCCTCGGGCAGGAGGCGCGCGTCATGCTGCATCCCGGCCGCCCGGTTCATGCCCGCGACCTCGGCCCCCCGGCGCTGGTGGAGCGCAACCAGATCGTGCGCCTGATCTACCGCAGCGGCGGGCTCAGCATCATGGCCGAGGGCCGGGCGCTGGGCCGCGCCGCCGAGGGCGAGGGGCTGCGCGTGCTCAACCTGTCCTCCCGCACGACGGTCAGCGGGATCGTCGCGCCGGGCGGCCATGTCGTCGTCTCTCCCCGCCTGCCCTGAGCCCCCCAGAGAAAGGCCGACCATGCCCGATGTCTCCATCCTCTGCCCGCGCGCCTTGCCGGCCCTCGCGGCGGTGCTGCTGCTTGCCGCCGGGTGCCAGCGGCTCGATCATGTGGGCAAGGCCCCCGACCTCAGCGCCGTCACCGCCAGCGCCGAATTCGCCGCCTCGGGCCCGGCCCGCGCCGGCCCCCCGGGCCAGAGGGTCTCGGCCTCGCTGTTCCAGGGGGCGGGGGGCGGCATCCTTGCCGGTCGGCGCGCCGCCGGGCAGGGCGACATGCTGACCGTCGTCATCGAGATCGACGAGCGCGCCGAGATGACCAACAGCACCGGCCGGAGCCGCGGCTCGTCCGAGCGGATGGCCATTCCCGAATTCCTCGGCCTGCCGCAATCGGTCGATCCGCTGCTGCCCCAGGGGGCAAGCCTTGGCAATGCGGTCTCGGCCACGGGGGCGGCGTCGTCCTCGGGTGATGGCAACACGCGGCGGCGCGAACGCCTGACCCTGCGGTTGGCGGCCACGGTGCTGGAGGTGCTGCCCAACGGCCATTACCTGATCCGCGGCAGCCAGGAGATCCGCGTCAATTTCGAGCTGCGGGAGCTTGTCATCACCGGCATCGTGCGCCCGGGCGACATCACCCGCCGCAACGAGATCGCCTATGACCGGATCGCCTCGGCCCGGATTTCCTATGGCGGGCGGGGCCATATCACCGACATGCAACAGCCGCGATGGGGCCAGCAGCTGGCCGACATCGTGCTGCCGTTCTAGGCCGCCCGGGATGCTGCGGCTTGTGGCGCTGGTGCTGCCGCTGGCGGGGCTTGCGGCCGGGGTGGCTGCGGGCCTGGCGCTGCGCCCCCCCCCCCCCCCCCCCCCCGGCGGGGGGGGGGGGCCCCCCCCCCCCCCCCCCCCCCCC
>JAFIEC010000023.1 GCA_020832725.1 Paracoccaceae bacterium
CCGGGGGTGGGGTTTTTGTGCGGGAGGCTGGGTAAATACCCCGCGGGGTAATTGGGTGCTGTGGGGGGGGTTACCGCGGCGCGGCTTCCGGTATCGGCTGCATGGAAAAGGTGTCCCCGGTCGGCCAGACCTGATCCTCGCAAAGTACCGGGCGGTCATCTTCGTGCATGGATGCTTCTGGCACCGTCACGAAGGCTGCCGCTATGCGACCACGCCCGCGACCCGCCCCGAGTTCTGGGCGGAGAAGCTCGCCGCGAATGTCAGACGCGATCGTGCAGTGTTCGATGCGCTGGTGGCAGATGGGTGGCGCGTCGCAACGATATGGGAATGCGCGCTGCGAAAGCCTGAATCGGTCGAGCAGACAATTGCGGCAATCGAGGAATGGCTTCTGTCTGAAAGCCGGCAGCTGGAAATCGGCGAAACGGATGCCGAATGATGGCAGGCGATTCCTCCAGCTGGTTTGTTCTCGTCCTTTTCCCTGCCTATAAGGCATCGAGTACGTAACAGAAGATGGCAGGCATCTGCCGGGCCGCAGGGATTCGACGACGATCATGAAGAGCAACGACACGCAGGTCTTCGCGGGGCAGCTGGTGGCGCAGAACATGCTGATCCAGATCCTGATGGGCCAGATCGTGCTGAGCACGCCGGATCGCGGCGCGGCTGTCCGCGAGGCGCTGGTGCAGGGCACGGGGGCACTCCGTTCCAACCCGAACATGACCGAGACGGAGAAATTCGGCGCCGTGAAGACGCTCGAGGATGCGCTGGACACGCTCGACCGGATCGCCGCCGGTGCGCGCGAGGGCTGAGCCATGTCCTTCCGCTTCTGGCGCCGCATCCGGATAGCCCCCGGGGTCACGCTGAACCTGTCGAAGTCGACGGCCTCGCTGTCCTTCGGCCCGCGCGGCGCGAAATACACCGTCAGCCCGCGCGGCAACCGGGTCACGGCGGGTCTGCCGGGGACCGGTCTGTTCTACACCGTGCACGAGCCGCGTCGCGCGTCCGCCGCCAATGCGCCGAGGATCGCCCAGCGCGACCGGCTGAACCTCGGGTTCTTCCAGCGGCTGTTCACGCCTGCGGATGAGCGCGCGCTGGTCGACGGGCTGAAGGCGCTGAATGCGGGCGAGGAGGGGACGGCGCTTGCGGAATTCGAGAAGGCCGCCAGCCTGCCCGATGCTGCCTGGATGGCCGGCATGCTGCGGCTCCGGCGCGAGGAATTCGGGCCCGCTCGGCGCCATCTGGAGGCTGCGCTGGGCGGGCTCGACCGGCTGGGCGGCCTGCTGGAGAAATACGGGATCGCCGCACAGGTCACCTTTCCCGTAACGCCCGAGGTCGATGCCCATGCCCGCCCCCGCGAGCGGGGCACGCTTCTGGCGCTGGTCGAGATTGCCCAGTTCGAGGGCGACCGCGCAGCTGCCATGCGACATGTCGAGCGGCTACTGGCAATCGAACCAAACGATCCGGTGGTGCTGCTGTCCTTCGCCGAGCTGACCCTTGAGGGCGATGCGGACCGCGCGCAGCTGGAGCGGGTCGTCGCCATGAGCACCGGGATCACGAACGAGACGCCGGTGGACACGGCGCTCCTGCTCTACCGCGGCCGCGCGCTCGCCCGGCTCGGCCTGCCTGACGCCGCCATTGAAGTCTTCACTTTGGCGCTGCGCCGCCGCAAGGACCGCGCCGACACCCTCCTGCGCCAGCTGCGCTACGAGCGCGCGGTGCTCTACGACCATGTCGGCCGCAAGGCGCAGGCGCGGCGGGAGCTGGAGCGGGTCTATGCCGAGGACCCGGGGTTCGAGGATGTGCGCGAACGTCTGGGTCTGGCGGCATGAGCGGGCCGCACCCAGAACTCGACGGTGCGCTGTTCCTTGGCCCAAGGCCGGAGCTGGAGCGCTATCTCATCACCCTTGCAGGGCACAGCTACGTCTACGTCCTGTGCCGGCCGGACCGGACGCCCTTCTATGTCGGCAAGGGCGTGAACCGCCGGGTTTTCCATCATGAAGCTGAGGCGCGCCAGAACCATGGCGTGGGCGAACCCAACCCGTTCAAGAGCAACGTCATCCGGAAGATCCTTCGTCACGGAGGGACGATCCTCTATGCCATAGACAGTGTCTTCCCGCGGGACCGCGAGCAAGCGAGCCTCGAACGCGAGGCCGCGCTGATCGGCCGGATCGGCCGGCTGCACGAGGGCGGCACGCTGACCAATCTCGCGGGGGGCGTCGGCCGTGCGGCGGGCTCCTCGCCTTTCAGCGTGGCGCGGCACGAGGCTACCCTCTCGGGCGAACCGGAGGACAACCCGGAACGCGCCGTGCTGAACCGGTTCCTGCAGGGCATCGGCCCCGTCCGCAGCGTTCCGGTCAAGCCCGTCGACCAGATTGCCCGGATCCTGCCGAGTACGCCGCACCCGTCGCCGCGCAAACCGACCCCGCGTTGCGCCTATGCGCTGATCGCCAGCGCCAGCGCCCATGGCCTGACCCTAGAGCCCGGAGTGCGCATCCCGCGGAGCTTCGTCTACGAGGGCGTAGAGGGGGTGATCGAGAACGGAGTGGCCCGCGATCTTCTCAAGGCAGAAATGGCGCAGCTTGTGCCGGCAGCAGATCCGCGCGCCGAGCATTTCGCGCTGTCGGCTGACCACATCGCCCTGATCGTCGATCTCATCGGGGAGGAGGCACTTGTGGATCGCGGGCTGCTCTGAGGAGCGTCATTTCCAGCGCACGGCGGTACCAAAACCAGCGACGTTGATCACCTGGTTGTCGAAATGCGTCTCGAACTGACAGGAGACGACCGCATCGGCACCAAGCTCGGCAGCGAAGTTCCTGAGCCCTTCCTTGCAGGCTTCGAGCGCCTTGTCGAGGTGAGGCCCACCCCTGAACGTACCCTTGGTGGAGACCCCGACAGCGGCAATCGTGTCGAGTATCTCGTGCGGTCGGTCTGGTGGCGCTGTCGATATCTTGATGGTCATTTCCGGGTCTCAGGTGACAACATGCGGTGATCGAGGCTCGGCTCGTCCCATTTTACCGCGACGCCCATCCAGCGCTCGATGGTCGCCTGCAGCTTGGGGTCGTTCGCCTCGAGATGGAAGGTGTAGAGGCGGTTGACGATCTCCTGCATCAAGGCGCGCATCTCGGCGTCATCGATGCGCGAGATTTCGGTCCAGGGGATGCGCTGACCGTCCGCGTCCACCACGAAGACATCCGAATAATCCCCAGTCCGCGTGACAGGGGTCAGTCCGGCATGCAGAGTCTCCAACTGCGTGTTTCGCTCGCAAAGCATGGCCATGATCCTTACCAGCTTCGCGGCAACGCGCTTTTCGTCGTCCTCGTTCATCAGGCGAGAATAGCGGGATGCCCGCAGTCGCGCCACGATTTCGAACGGGGTTCCGGGCTACCTTCTCGCGCAGGCCCGCGCCTGGTCGCGCAGGACGGCGTAGTCGGCGAGCCAGGTTACGATCAGCGCCCCCTCGGGCAGCGCGGCGAGTTCCTCGGCCACACGCGCCTGCTCGGCCCGGCTGTAGTCCACCACGGGCGGGCAGGCGCTGCGCGGTGGGTC
>JAFIEC010000028.1 GCA_020832725.1 Paracoccaceae bacterium
ATGGGCCCCGATCAGGTGGTGGCCGATGCCCTGCTGGAGCGGGTGGCGCCCGGTGCGCATCCCTGGGTGCGCGATGTGACGATCTCCAACTCCACCTTCGGCAACCGCTATGTGAAGATCGGCGATCCCCGTCACGGGGTCCATGCCCTGGGCGGCGGGATCGGTCAGGGTGTGGCCATGGGTGTGGGCGCGGCGATCGCCACCGCCGGGCCCAAGGCGATCACACTTCTGGGGGATGGCGGGACCATGCTCGGAATGGCCGAGATGATCACCGCGGTGGAGGAGCAGGCCCCCCTTGTCTATGTGCTGATGAACGACCGGGCCTATGGGGTCATCCGCAACATCCAGGACGCGCAATATGGGTCACGCCATCATTACTCTGTTCTGAAAACCCCTGATTTCAAGGCATTCTGCGCTGCAATAGACATGCCACACGAAGTCGTTTCGGATGTGGCGACCTTTGCCGAACAGCTGGACGCGGCCCTTGCGGCCGAAGGGCCCCGGCTGATCGAGGTGGACATGTGTGCCATCGGTCCCTTTGCCGAAAGCTTCTCCGGCCCGCCTGCCGGGGCGGCGGGGAACAAGACATGAGTCTTGGCCATCTCGGGCTCATCGGTTTTGGCAGTATCGGGCGGGAACTCCTTGAAATCCTGAAACGCGAGGAGTCCCTCCCACGTCGGTTATGCGTGGTCGTCCGCCCCGGGCGGGAGGAGGAGACCGCCGGCGTGCTGGCCGATCTGGTGCCCGGCGTCGCCACCAAGGTGCTGACATCGGGCACCGATCTGGCGGCGGCCAGACCGCATCTGGTGGTCGAGGCTGCGGGCCATGGCGGGCTGCGCGATCACGCGCTGCCCTGCCTGCGCGCCGGGATCGAGACGATCGTCGTCTCCATCGGTGCGCTGGCCGACGAGGCGCTCCATGCCGAGGCCCTGGCCGCAGCCGAGGCCGGGGGGGCGCGGCTTGTCCTGCCGGCGGGCGCGGTCGGCGGGATCGACATCCTGTCGGCGCTGCGCCTGTCGGGCGTGACCCGGCTGGTCTATACCTCGCGCAAGCCGCCGCAGGCCTGGGCCGGGACCCCGGCAGAAACCCTCCTCGATCTTGCCGGACTGACCGAGCCTGCCGTCTTCTTTACCGGCAATGCCCGGCGCGCGGCGCTGGAATACCCCAAGAACGCCAATGTCGCGGCCACGCTGGCCCTGGCCGGGCCGGGCTTCGAGGCGACCGAGGTGCGCATGATGGCCGACCCCGGGATCACGCAGAACGTGCATGAATTCGAGGTGGAGGCCGGGGCCGCTGCCTTTTCCATCCGGATCGAGGGCCGCCCCTCGCCCGGCAACGCCCGCACCTCGCTGACCACCGTCTATTCGGTCGCGCGCGAAGTGCTCAACCGCTCGCGGAGGGTGTCGATATGACCGAGACGCACGAACTGCCCGATGGCCGCCTCTATGTGGGCGGGGTCTGGGAAGAGGGGAGCGGGGCCGAGATCGTCTCAACCTTCTCGGCGGATGGCAGCCTGAACCGCCGCCTGCGGGGGGCCAGCCGCGCCGATGGAGAGCGCGCCATCGCCCGGGCCGTCGCCGCCCAGGCCGACCCCGCCTGGCGCGGGCTGAAGCCGCACGAGCGGGCGCGTTTCCTGCATCGCATTGCCGACGGGATCGAGGCGAATGTCGCGCGCATCGCCTTCATCCAGAGCCGGGACACCGGCAAGACCCTGCGCGAAACCGGTGCGCTGGCCGCCTCGGCTGCCATGACCTTCAGATATTTCGCCGCCGTCCTTGAGACGATGGATGAGGACATGACCACCCCGAGGGGTGACTATCTGACCCTGTCCGTGCACGAGCCCCTGGGCCTTGTTGCGGCCATCACGCCCTGGAATTCGCCCATCGCCTCGGACGCGCAGAAGGTCGCTCCGGCACTGGCGGCGGGCAACGCGGTGCTGCTCAAGCCCGCCTCATGGTCGCCGCTGGTGGCGCTGGAGCTGGCGCGCATCGTCGAGGCGGCAGGATTGCCGCCGGGGCTGTTCTCGGTGCTGCCCGGAGCCGGGCGCGAGGTGGGCAACCTGCTGGTGGAGCACCCCGCCATCCGGCGGCTGAGCTTTACCGGCGGCACCTCCACGGGGCGGATGCTTGCTCTTCAGGCGGCACAGAAACTGATGCCTGCAAGCCTAGAGCTTGGCGGGAAATCCCCCACGATCGTCTTTGCCGATGCCGATGAGGATCTGGCCATCGCGGGCATCCTGTTCGGCATCTTCTCGTCCACCGGACAATCCTGCATCGCGGGCTCGCGCCTCTTTGTGGAGCGCTCGATCCATGACCGGTTCGTGGCCCGTCTGGTCGCGGCGACGCAGGCCTTGCGGGTGGGACATCCCTTTGATCCCGAGACCCAGGTCGCGCCCATGGTGCACCACGATCATCGCGCCGATGTGGCAGCCCGGGTGCAGGCCGCGCGGGAGGCGGGGGCCGAGGTGCTGTGCGGCGGATCCGCCCCCGACGATCCCGCGCTTGAGGCCGGGGCCTATTACCTGCCCACGATCCTTGCGGGCCTGCCCGACAGCGCCCCGATCTGCCGAGAGGAGGTCTTCGGCCCGGTTCTGGTGGTCACACCCTTCGACAGCGAGGATGAGGTGATCGCGCGTTCCAACGACAATGACTACGGGCTGGCCTGCGGCATCTGGACCCGCGATTTCCCCCGCGCCTGGCGCGTCGGGCGGGCAATCACCACGGGCACGGTCTGGGTCAACACCTACAAGCAATTCTCCATCTCCACCCCCTTCGGCGGCGAAAAGGAGAGCGGCACCGGCCGCGAGAAGGGCCGTGCGGGCATTCGCGCCTACATGGCGCAGAAATCCTTCTATGTGGACCTGACCGGGCGCCCCCACCCCTGGGCGGGCTGGCCCGCCTGAGGGGCCGCACCCCGCGCACCGCGCCGGGGCGTTGACCCGGACGGTGCGCATGCTACACCCGCCCCGGCCCGGGCGCGCGCGCGGGCGCGCGCTCAGATGCTGCAGCACAGCCCCGGACAGCCATCCGGGCCGGGCCAGGGAAGGACCGATGCATGAACCTGTTCGATGAAATCCGCGCCCGGGTGATCGCGGCGCTGCAGGCCATGGCGGCCGAAGGCGCCCTGCCCGAGGGCCTCGATCTTGGCGCTGTCACCGTCGAGCCACCGCGCGACCCGGCCCATGGCGACATGGCCACCAATGCCGCGATGGTGCTCGCCCGCCCCTCGGGCCGCCCGCCGCGCGACATCGCGGCGGCGCTGGCCGAGCGCCTTGCCGCTGACAGCCGCATCGCCTCGGCCGAGGTGGCGGGGCCGGGGTTCCTGAACCTGCGCCTTGCCCCCGCAGCCCTCTGGGGCGTGGTGGATGCCGCGCTTGCGCAGGGGGCCGATTTCGGCCGCGCGCCCCGGGGAACCGGCCCGCGGGTGAATGTTGAATTTGTCTCGGCCAACCCCACGGGGCCGCTTCATGTGGGCCATACGCGCGGTGCCGTGTTCGGCGATGCTCTGGCCCGGCTGCTGGATTTCGCGGGCGCGCAGGTGACCCGGGAATATTACATCAACGACGGCGGCGCACAGGTCGATGTGCTCGCCCGGTCGGCCTACCTGCGGTATCTGGAGGCCTGCGGGCGCGAGGTCGCCTTTGCCGAGGGCACCTATCCGGGCGACTACCTGATCCCCGTGGGCGAGGCCCTGCGCGCACGCCACGGCGATGCCCTCGTGGACCGGCCCGAGGCCGAATGGCTGGAGGACGTGCGCGCCTTCGCCACCGAGGCCATGATGGAGCAGATCAGGGCCGATCTTGCCCAGCTTGGCATCCGGATGGATGTCTTCTTTTCGGAGCGCGCCCTCTATGGCACCGGCCGGATCGAGGCGGCACTGGAGGCGCTGCAGTCGCGGGGGCTGATCTACGAGGGTGTGCTGGAGCCGCCCAAGGGCAAGACCCCCGAGGATTGGGAGCCCCGGCAGCAGACGCTGTTCCGCTCCACCGCGCATGGCGACGACGTGGATCGTCCGGTCAAGAAGTCGGACGGAAGCTGGACCTACTTCGCCCCCGACATCGCCTATCATCACGACAAGGTCGAGCGCGGCTATGACGAGTTGATCGATGTTTTCGGCGCCGATCACGGCGGCTATGTCAAGCGGATGAAGGCTGCGGTTTCGGCACTGTCGGGGGGGCGGGTGCCTCTGGATGTGAAGCTGATCCAGCTGGTGCGGCTGTTCCGCGACGGCGAGCCCTACAAGATGTCCAAGCGCGCGGGCAATTTCGTGCCCCTGCGCGAGGTGGTGGACCAGGTGGGCGCGGATGCCACGCGCTTTGCCATGCTGATGCGCAAGAACGACGCGCCGCTGGATTTCGACTTTGCCCGGGTGCTGGAGCAGACCAAGGAGAACCCGATCTTCTACGTGCAATACGCCCATGCGCGCACCTGCT
>JAFIEC010000210.1 GCA_020832725.1 Paracoccaceae bacterium
GGTGATCCTGGCGGTGGTGGCTCTTTCACAGATGCCTCTCCAGCTACTCCCGGAGATCCGCTATCCCCAGATCCGGGTGATCAGCGACATCCCGGGCCAGACGTCCCGGGTCATCGAGGAGAGTGTCAACGAACCCATCGAAGCCGCGCTCGAGCGGACGCCCGGGATCGTTCAGATGGAGAGTCGCTCAGGGGACGGTCGAAGTTATATCGACCTCTTTTTCGCCCCGGGCTACGATCTGGACCGAGCACTCCGGGACGCGACCCAAGCGGTGCAGCGGGCCCTCCCCCACAACGCCACCACCGAGATGGGGCTCGCCCTCTGGCGGCTGGCGCAGGCGATGAGGGCCCGGGGGGAGGAGCCGTCGGCCGACCACCCCGGGGTGGTGGAGTTTCTCCGGCGCTTCGGGCACCGGGCCGTCTGGGAGATCGACCCGGGGATCGCCCGGTGGGCCGAGGACCCGTCCTACGTCCTGGACCTCCTCCGGGGCTACATGGAGGCACCGGACGACGCCGACCAGGAGGCCCAGTTCTTCCAGGCCCGGGCCGAGGCCGAGGCGGCGGTGGCCGAGATCGTGGCGCGGGTGCGCCGGGAGAAGGGGGGGCTGAGGGCCCGCATCCTGGCCTGGCAGCTCCGGTGCTACCGGGAGCTCGCCGGCCTCCGGGAGCAGCCCAAGTTCGAAGGGGCCCGGATGATCGCCATCACCCGGCGGATCCTCCTGGCGGCAGGGGCGGAGCTCGTGGCCGGAGGGCGCCTCGACGCCGCAGAGGACGTGTTCTTCCTGGGCCTTGGCGACCTCCTGGCCGTGCAGGCCGGCACCGCAGGCGACCTGCGGGCGAAGGCCGCCGCCGCCCGGGCCACCCACGAGTCCGAGATGCGCCGCCGTGCCGTCCCCCGATGGATGACCTCCGACGGGGAGTGCATCTTCGGCGTGGCCTCCGACGAGACCGAGGGGGTGCTCTCGGGCCTTCCCGTGTCGGCCGGGAGCTTCGAGGGTCGGGTGCGGGTGGTGCTCCATCCGTCGGGGGCGAAGCTCGAGCAGGGCGAGGTCCTGGTCTGCCGAGGTACCGACCCGGCGTGGACCCCCCTCTTCCTCCGGGCCGGCGCCCTGGTCATGGAGACGGGAGGGGCTGTCTCCCACGGGTCCATCGTGGCCCGGGAGTACGGGCTCCCGGCGGTGGCCGGGGTCCCGAATGCCACCGAGCGGCTCCGCGACGGCCAGCGGGTCCGGGTGAACGGAGAGACGGGGCAGGTGACCGTTCTGGACGACTGAGCCCTCGATGCCCCACCCCTCGACCCCGGTGCCCTGCCATGACTGAGCCCCTGGAAGCCGCGGCCCGCGCCGCCGGGGTGGGCCCCCGGCTCAAGGTGGCGCTGGAGTACGGGCCCATCGTGGCCTTCGTGATCGGCTACCTGGTGGTGCGCGAGGAGCGCTACACCCTGGGGGGGCGCGAATGGGACGGGTTCGTGCTCCTGGTGGGGGGCTTCGTCCCCCTGGTGCTGGCTTCGGGGCTCGCCATGTGGCGTCTTTCGGGGCGCATCTCCCCCATCCAGGTCCTTACCCTCGTCATCATGGCCCTCTCGGGTGGGCTCACGGTGGGGTTCAACGACGAGCGCTACTTCAAGATGCGCACGACGGTGGTGTGCCTGACGCTGTCGGCCATCCTCTGGGTCGGGCTGGCGCGGGGCCAGGCCTGGCTGGAGGGCGTGATGGGCGGCATGGTCGCCCTTTCGCAAGAGGGCTGGACATACCTCACCCGCCGTTTCGCCGCCGTCCTGCTCGTGCTGGCCGCCGCCAACGAAGCCGTCTGGCGCAACTTTTCCACCGATGTCTGGGTCGCATACGACACCTTCGTCATGCCCACAGCGCTCTTCGGCTATCTGGCACTGAGCATCCGTCGGGCGCGCGCGCTCGGCACGTCCGACCTTGCCAGGACAAGCGCCCCGCCTTGACCCAAGTCATGGTTGTACCGGCGCCGATCTGGTAGCCGGCGCGCATGACAACGGTTGAAGGGGCGACATGCAACGACAAGACCAACAGCTGAATTCGATCCTTGTGTTCGGCGCCGGGGTGCTGGGCAGCCTTTACGCGGCCTGGCTGCACCGGGCCGGGTTCGAGGTGACGCTGCTGGCGCGCGGGGGGCGCCATGGCGACTTGAATGAACATGGGGTGGTGCTGGAGGATTTCTTCACCGGCAAGCGAACCACCACGCAGCTGCGCTTGGTCGATGCGATCCCCGAGGATGAACCCTTCGATCTGTGCCTGGTGCTGGTGCAGAAGACCCAGCTTGACGGCGCGCTGGAGGCGCTCTCTGACAAGCCCAACATTGGCGCCTTCATCTTCATGAACAACACCGCCGAGGGCGCGGATGCGATAGTGCAGGCGCTCGGGGCCGAACGCGTACTCTTCGGTCACGCCAATGCCGGCGGCGAGCGGCGCGAGCACGAGGTTCTGTACATCGTCACCGGAAAGATGATGCTGGGCGAGTTGGACGGCGAGGTGACGCCGCGCGTCAAAGCCATCGCGGCGGCGATGAAAAAGGCGGGTTTCGCCAGCGAGATCAGCCGCAATCCCGATGCCTGGAAGCGCTATCATGTGGCGCTGGCAACGCCCTTCATGCTGGCCATGCAGCGCAACGGCACCGACCGGCTGAAACTGGCGCGCAACCGGGGCGATCTGCGGCTCTGCCTGCGCGGGATGCGCGAATGCTTTGCCGCGCTGCGGGCGCTGGGCCACCCTATGGATCCCGCCAAGCTGCGGTATGTGTTCTGGCTACCCGACTGGCTTCTGGCTTGGGCCTTCGGTCTGATGCTGAGCGGCAAAACCGCCGATATCGGCATGGAGCGCCATCTGCGCAACGCCACCGAAGAGATGGCGGCGCTGGCGGGCGAAATGCGGGCGCTGATCGACCGCGCGGGCGTGCCCACCCCGGCGCTGGACGCATTGCGCGCAAGTGGATAAAGACTGCCGCTAGCGCTTATGCGGGCCGAAGGGCGGAACGATGGCGAAGTTGACACAGGCATTGATCGCCGAACAGACCCGGCGCATGTGCCGCGCGCGCCATGTGCATGGCGCGATCATGGCCGTTGACCACCCAGCCAGCGGGTTTCGGCATGCCGCCGCGGCGGGCGATCTGGCAGCCGATATGCAGTTCTGCGCCGCAAGCACAACCAAGCTGATCGTGACCATCATCACCATGCAACTGGTCGCGGAAGGGCGGCTGGCGCTCGATGGACGCATGGCGGACCACCTGCCGCCCGAGGTGATCACAGGCTTGCACCGAAAGGGCGGGCAGGACCACACCGACCGTATCACCATCCGCCACCTGATCTCGAACCAGACGGGCCTGCGCGACTATTTCTCGTTGCCGGGGCCGGACGGCCGCAAGCCGATGGATACACTGATGGCGGGCGAGGACGCGCCCTGGCCGGTTGAGCGCGTGCTGGAGGTGGTGCGCAAATCCGAGGCCGAGTTCCTGCCCGGCGAGGCAGGCAAGGTCGCCTATTCCGACACCAATTATCAGTTGATGGGGATGATCTTCGAGCGCGTCACCGGCCAGACGCTGCCCGTGCTCTTTGCAGAGCGGGTCTTCGCGCCGCTGGGGCTGGACAAGACCTATATTTTCGCCGACCCCGCCGACGACCGCCCGGTCTGGTTCTACGCTGGTGCGAGGCGGGTGCATCTGCCGTGCTATCTGGCCTCGGTTCAGGCCGAGGGCGGGATGGTCACGACCGCCGATGAGCTGGCCCGGATCGGCGGCGCAGTCTTCGAGGGGCGCCTGTTCGACATCGAGGCACTGCTGGCGCAGCAGGACTGGCGCATGATCTGGTGGCCGGGGCAATTCTATTTCGGGCTCGGGATGGAAAAGCTCTGGACGCCGTGGTTCCTCTCGCCCCTGCGCCCGATCCGCGATGTGATGGGATTCTGGGGCCAGACCGGCGCTTTT
>JAFIEC010000436.1 GCA_020832725.1 Paracoccaceae bacterium
GGTGATCCTGCATCTCGTCGAGGGCACCAGCGAGCATGCCGGCAAGGCGTATAAGACCGTGCGCGAAGAGATCGAGGCCTATGAGCACGGGCTCGCCGACAAGCCCGAGATCGTCGCGCTTTCGAAGACCGATGCGCTCGATGCCGAGACGCTGAAGAAACAGCGTGACCGCCTGCGCCGCGCCTGCGGCAAGGCTCCGCTCCTGCTCTCCTCAGCCGCCGGGACTGGCGTCACCGAGGCTCTGCGTGCACTCGCCGATACCATCGCCGAGACCCGTGGCGACGAAATCCGCTCGGAGAAAGAGGCGACCTGGTCGCCGGTTTGATAACCTCGCAGAAAATCCGCCCTCGAAGGAATTGCCGTATGGCCCGCAAGCTTTCCGGAACCATCGTCATCGCCACCCATAATGCCGGAAAGCTGCGCGAGATGCGCGAATTGCTCGCGCCTTTCGGGATCGAGGCGACCTCCGCCGGCGAGCGGGGCCTGCCGGTACCAGATGAGACCGGGCACATGTTTTCCGAAAATGCCGCGATCAAGGCCCATGCAGCGGCCAAGGCGACGGGCCTGCCGGCTATTTCCGACGATTCCGGCCTGTGCGTCGCCGCGCTCGATTGTGCGCCCGGGCTTTTCTCCGCCGATTGGGCGGTCAACAAGGATTTCGCCCCGGCTATGGAGAAGGTCGAGCGGGAATTGCAAAAGCGCGGCGCGACCACACCCGAACAGCGCCGCGCCTATTTCGTCTCCGCCCTCGTCGTCGCCTGGCCTGACGGGCACGAGGAGATCTTCGAGGGCCGGGTGCATGGCGAGGTGGTCTGGCCGCCGCGCGGCGAGAAGGGTTTCGGCTATGATCCGATCTTCGTGCCGCAGGGTTCAAAGCTTTCCTTCGGCGAGATGAGCGCGCAGGAAAAGCACGGGATCGACTGGCTGGCCGCGCCCGACAACGCACTCTCCCACCGCGCCCGCGCCTTCGTCGCGCTCGCCCGCGCCTGCCTCGAACCGCGCTGAGGCGGCTCAGGGGAGAATCTGCCGCAGATACGGCGCGATGCCGCGTCGCGGCTGCCATTGTTTCGGATAGCCCAGCGAGACTTCCTCGAAACGCGTGCCGTCGCGGATATCGCTGCGGCGTACATGCAGATGACCGCTGATCGCGATACGCGCATCGAAACGCCGGTGCCAGTCATGGGTCGCGCGCGTGCCGCACCAGGGCGTGAAGCGCGGGATCCGCGGAATGTGGATGAGATCGGCGCGTAAGGGATAATGGTTGACCAGAATCGTCGGTAGCCCGTGTGGGCGCGCTTCGAGCAGCGCGCCGCTCAGGGAGACCCGCGCGGCGCACCAGTCTTCGCGCGACGCATAGGGCGCGGGATCGAGCCGGATCTCGTCGGCACAGACGGCGCGGCCCTCACGCGCCCAGGCGACGACATCCTCTCTCGCGAGACCGGGCGGACGGAAGCTGTAATCATAGAGCAGAAACAAGGGCGCTATCAGGCACGGGCCGCCGGGCCCCTCCCAGACCGGAAAGGGATCTTCCGGCGTGTCGATGCCGGCGCTGCGGGCGATTTCAACCAGCGTGCGATATTTCATGTCGCCTGCCAGCGCCGGGCGACCGCCTTCCGGCGCGCTCGTCCAGAGCTCGTGGTTGCCGGGCACCCAGATCACGCGGGCAAACCGCGCTGCCAGGGCGGCGAAGGCATCCGCCACCGTCTCTGGTTTCTCCGCCACGTCTCCGGCGACGATCAGCCAGTCGCGCGGATGCGCCGGCAGCGCGTCCAGCGCTTCGCGGTTGGTCGCATGCGCGAGATGCAGGTCACTGATGGCGAACAGGCGCATGGTGATCCATGGGTCTATCGGGAAACGCGATCGGTTTTCTTGATGCCGCACTCATGAAAGCGTCCCGGGCGGCGGCACGAAGCTTTCGTCTTCCTTCAACACCTTGGTGACGACATAGGTGAAATAGCGGTCGATCCCGATATCCCGGGCGAGCCAGCCATCGATGATGTTTTGATATTCGCCGATATCGCGCACCACGATGCGCACCAGATAATCGATTCCGCCGCCGAGCGACCAGCAGGCGGCCACGCGGGGATGGGCGCATACGACTGATTCGAAGCGGTCCGAATCGGCCAGGGAATGGCTGCGCAGGGTGACCTCCAGCATCACCGTGGTCAGCGGGCCGAAAGCATCCGGGGCGATGCGGGCATGGTAGCCGGTGATCAGACCGGCCTTCTCCAGCCGCGCGAGGCGCGTCCAGCAGGGCGTCGGTGACAATCCGACGGCTTCGGCGAGCGCCCGTTTGGTGATCCGCCCCCGGCGTGCCACGGTGGCGAGAATGCGCAGATCGTAGGCGTCGAGCTTGATGCTTGTCATCGCTGCATCTCATGGCCACACTGGCGACATCGACGAGTCACAGCATCGGCCCGGCCTGCCCGTGCGCGAAGGGTATCGGTGCGACAATGAGCGATGGGCATCTGAAATTCAGCGGCGCTTAATATGCCGGGCGGCTGGCCAGGACCCGTGC